>JAEZIV010000118.1 GCA_023436515.1 Bacillota bacterium | reverse complement strand
ATAGAATCTGCTGAATACGATTACCAGAATGGAGATATGATTACGGTTATTCTACCACAGTTTGCTGTTAAGAAGTGGTGGCATAAAATTCTTCACAATAATACAAGGTACTTTGTTGAAAAGGAACTGCTTAAGCACAAGCATATTGTTGTTTCAGTTATGCCCTTACAGCTTAGGGATGATGATTATGTTTTAAATAATCCAAAGTACGACTAGAATATGTTATAATAAAATATATAATTAATACAGAGGCGCATCTTTTATGAAATATAGTATTGGAATTGAACTTGGAGTTAGGAATATTGTGGCAGGTATTTTGGACAAGAACGGAAAATTATTGCACCGTGACACCATACCTACAAATAAGGACAGAGAATTTGAAGAGATAGTACAGGATATGTGTACGCTGGTATCCAAGCTTCTCAGCGATGAGGATATTGAAATTAAGAACGTTAAGTACATTGGCGTTGGATGTCCCGGAATAACAGACAATCTAAATGGTATTATACTAAAAAATTATACTATGAATTTTAGTAATGTTAAAGTAAGAGCTGAAATCCAGAAGTACTTTAAGGTTCCGGTATACGTTGAAAATGATGCAAATTGTGTTGCAATAGCCGAGTATCTGCTTGGTGCAGCTTACGGCACCAGTAATTCACTGACAATAAAGGTTGGAGTGGGTATAGGCGGCGGTATTATATTGGACGGCTGTATATATAACGGTCTGAATTTTGGAGGTACTGAGTTTGGCCATATGGTAATAGACTACAATGGACGACTCTGTACCTGCGGAAGAAAGGGCTGCTGGGAGCAATACGCCTCTGCTTCAGCGCTTATCAGCCAGACAAAGGATTTGCTTGAGCAATATCCTGATTCTATTTTGGCAGGCATTGCAGCAAATAGTTTTAATCAGATAACTGAGCTTACAGCTTTTGAAGCGGCCAGAGCAGGTGACGAAAGAGCTAAAAAGCTATGTCAGGAATATGTTCACTTTTTCTCGGAAGGCCTTGCAAACATAGTAAATATTCTTATGCCAGAAGTGGTTATAATAGCAGGTCCTATCAGTAAGCTGGGCAACAGCCTGGTATATCCCCTTGTTGATCTCTTAAGGGAGAAGATATATTGCAGAGAGCTGCATATACCTGAATTCAAAATGGCAGAGATGGGCAGCGCCGGTATAATAGTTGGTGCAGCTATGCTAGGTTCCTTTAAGGATGAAAATTTAAATGATCTGATTTAAGGATGGAGGGCTGATTTTGGCAGAATTAAAGTATGAAATCACAGAAAGTCTTGGAGCCTTATCGGAGTCGGGAAAAGGATGGAAAAAAGAGCTGAACCTTGTTAGCTGGAACGACCGAGAACCCAAATATGATATACGTGACTGGTCACCTGATCATGAGAAAATGGGTAAGGGTGTTACCTTATCAAGGGATGAGCTAAAGGTGCTAAGAGATATACTAAACAATATTGAATTATAAAAATTAAGCCAGGAAGCGATAGTCTCCTGGCTTTGTTGTGCCTGTATTAGGCCACTTAAATCCCATTTAAAAGTCTATTTCTTTTCAAAGGATTGGCAATCTGTACATTCAATCTGAGTTGGGTTGGTTTCGTGACTACCAACCTTTATTTTACTCAATGCGCAGTAACTCTCGTTCCTGCTATGATTTGCACAGTTGTATATACTGCACTCAATATTATGATTATTGCGTGATTTGAAAAGATGCATATTACCTCCCATCTACGCGCAAAGCGCGTACAACAAATAGTAATGAAAAGGTATGTCTTACGAAATTATTATTAGTTTTAATAAAAAATAATATTCGATAAAAATTTTCTCAAAAAACAGATAATTGGCAAAAAAATAAACATTATAAAGAAAAATAGGGTAAAAACAAATAATACTTAACTAATTACATATTGACACTATATATTGCTTGATGATAGTATTATTACACAATATATGGATGGATTTACTAGAAATAATTAGTGAAAATATTACATAAATCTACAAATGGTGCAGATGTGAAAGGTTTTTAATGCCTTAAAAAATATTTGCACATATTACTTATATGAATTTAATATAGTTAGAGATAGGCATAGAACCAGATTAGAGCAATAATGTTATTGCTCATATTTATTGTGCTGATTTGAAAGAAATGCAATGTAAAATTATTAGAGGGGTGGCAAGTTACAAATGATTACCAAAATCAGAAAGCGTGACGGAAGAGAAGTACCTTTTAACATTGAGAAAATTGCTAGTGCTATTTTCAAGGCTGCGAGTGCGACAGGCGGAAAGGACTACAATACAGCTATGGGATTAGCTGAGAGAGTGGTAGCCTATATTGAGCAATCAATGGATAAAAGAGTTCCCGAAGTAGAAGAAATTCAGGATGCGGTTGAAAAGGTATTAATTGAAACCGGACATGCTAGGACTGCAAAGGAGTTTATACTATATAGGGCTGACAGGACAAAGGTCCGCGAGATGAATACTCGACTGATGAAGGTATATGAGGAGCTAACCTTTAAGGATGCGAAGGAAAATGATCTTAAAAGGGAAAACGCTAATATAGACAGCGACACTGCTATGGGAACCATGCTGAAATACGGTTCCGAGGGAGCTAAGCAGTTTTATGAGATGTATGTTTTAAAGCCAGAGCATGCAAAGGCTCATAATGAAGCAGATATACATATTCACGATCTGGATTTTCTGACCTTAACCACCACCTGCTGTCAAATAGACATACAGAAATTATTTAAAGATGGCTTTTGTACCGGACATGGTTATTTAAGAGAGCCGAATGATATAAACAGCTATTCAGCCTTGGCATGCATAGCTATTCAGTCCAACCAGAATGATCAGCATGGAGGTCAGAGCATACCGAATTTTGATTATGGTATGGCTATGGGAGTCGCTAAAACCTTTGAAAAGGGTTATAGGCTAAATCTTAGAAAAGCTTTAGAGCTGTTGCTGGATAAGGATTTTGAAGCTGAGGTTAATGCCGCAAGTGTGTTCATAGAGAAAGAACATAATCTAAAGCCTTTACTTAACAGAATGGAAGCCTATGTAAAGGCTGAAAAGAAATATTTACTGGAGTATGTAAAGGACGAAGCATTATTGGAGAAGGCACAGGCTTTTGCAGTTAAAAAGACCGAAAGTGAAACAGATAGAATAACCTATCAGGCGATGGAGGCATTTGTTCATAATCTGAATACCATGCACAGCCGTGCCGGAGCACAAACTCCTTTTAGCTCAATTAATTACGGCACAGATACTTCACCTGAGGGAAGATTGGTTATAAAAAATCTTTTACTCGCCACTGAGGCCGGCTTAGGAAATGGAGAGACTCCAATATTCCCAATACATATTTTTAAGGTTAAGGACGGTATAAATTACAAGCAGGGTGATACAAACTATGATTTGTTTAAGCTGGCCTGCCGTGTTAGTGCAAAGAGACTGTTTCCGAACTTCTCCTTCATTGATGCTCCCTTTAATCTTAAGTATTACAAGGAAGGTCATCCCGAAACTGAAATAGCGTATATGGGTTGCAGGACAAGGGTCGTAGGAAACATTTATGATCCCTCTAGAGAAACTATTTTCGGACGTGGAAATCTAAGCTTTACTACAATTAATCTCCCGAGATTAGCGCTAAAGAGCAATAAGAACCTCAATATGTTCTTTGAAGAATTAGATAAGAAGATTGATATTGTGATTAATCAGTTATTTGAAAGATATCAGATTCAAGCCAAAAAAAGAGTGAAGAACTATCCCTTCCTCATGGGACAAGGAGTTTGGCTGGATTCAGATAAGCTGGACTGGGAGGATGAGGTAGGAGAGGTATTGAAGCATGGAACCCTCACTGTAGGCTTTATTGGGTTGGCAGAGTGTCTGAAGGCCTTGACAGGAAAGCATCACGGAGAGTCTGAACAGGCTCAGAACCTTGGTCTTGAGATTATAGGCTATATGAGACGAAGGATGGATGAAGCTGGTCAGAAGTTCAAAATGAACTTCAGTCTGATTGCAACTCCTGCCGAGGGAACCTGCGGAAGATTTATCAAATATGACAAAAAGCTATTTGGCGTTATTGAAGGAATAACTGACAAAGAATATTATACAAACGGCTTCCACATACCTGTATATCACAAGCTAAATGCACTGGATAAGATCAGAATTGAGGCTCCATATCATGAACTTACCAATGCAGGTCATATAACATATGTTGAGGTGGATGGAGATCCATTAAACAACCTGGAGGCCTTTGAGAAGATAATCAGGGCTATGAAGGAGTCTGGTATAGGCTATGGCTCCATAAATCATCCAGTAGATCGTGACCCCGTGTGTGGTTACACAGGAGTAATCGGAGATAATTGCCCTAACTGCGGCAGAGAAGAAGGCGACAGAAGCTTTGAAAGGATCAGGCGTATCACAGGATATCTTGTGGGAACTCTGGAACGCTTCAATGATGCAAAGCAGGCTGAGGTTAGAGATAGAGTAAAGCATATGTAAGCTGAGTGGAAATCTAAATAATGATACTAAGGTGTCATTATTTAGATTTTTTTCATAAAACCTGAAGCAAAATAATATTCTTTTTATAGATATTTCTCAGAGTTAATATTTTGGAGGCTGTAAATGGGCACAAAGCTAAGAATTGCAGGTGTAATAAATGAATCAATTGCAGACGGGCCCGGAATAAGGCTGGTGGTTTTTACCCAGGGCTGCTCCCATAATTGCCCGGGCTGCCATAACCCACATACACATGCCTTTGATTCTGGAGAGCTGGTTGACACCGATAAGCTCATTAGTGATGTTAAAAGAAATCTTCTTCTGGACGGTATAACCTTAAGCGGAGGAGATCCCTTTGAACAGGCTGAGGCGTGTTCTGTCCTTGCAGCCGGAGTGAGAAG
>JAEZIV010000419.1 GCA_023436515.1 Bacillota bacterium | reverse complement strand
GAGTACATCGAGCGAATTGAGAACCACCTGCTGATTGAATTAGATAAAGGAGGGGACAAGAGTGATGAGATCAATGACTTATTTAGGACTGTTCACAGTATAAAGGGCGGGGCAGGGATATATCTCTCTGCACTATCTACACAAAATCCATTTTTTTCGGGTCTGAAAAGATTTTCTGAAGTGGTTCATAGCTTTGAAAGCTTATTATCTCTAATTAGAGATAAAGATAGCAGCTTTGATAAAAGTCTCATCGATTTAACTTATAGCGTCACTGACTATTTAAAAGCTTTTATATATGCGGTTGATGCGAATGAAATTATAGACTTTAATGAGATGGATATTGTAGGGAAAATCGGTGCATCTATTGTATGTATTGAGTCGGGTTCCTGTTTTATTGCACAAAAAGCTGAACAAGCACCACTCGAGATGGCTTCAAAGGCAGAGCAGGTTCAAGCAAAAAGCAGTTTGTCTCAGAGTATTCGGGTTAATCAGGAAAAAATCGATAAAATGATGAATATGATTTCAGAGCTACTAATTGCAAAAAATTCATTTATGCACATTTCTGCTAAGCTAAATATGGAGTATGATCTTCCGGAAATGTCAAAGGAAGTAAAGCAGGTAGGAGCATATGTTAACAGAATATCCGACGAGCTTCAAAATGCAATAATGTCTATTAGGATGGTCGAAGTAAGAACAGTATTTCAAAAAATGCCTAGAGTTGTCAGGGATATAGCTCAAGGGACAGGAAAAAAGATGGATTTAGTTATGGAGGGTGAAGGAACTGAAATTGATAAGACAATAATAGAGCAGATCAGTGATCCCTTGGTACATTTAATACGAAATGCTGCTGATCATGGTATTGAAAATCCTCAGGATCGTGTGGCAAAAGGTAAACCTGAGAATGGAAAGCTGACATTAAGGGCTTATAACAAAAATAAGTATGTGTATATTGAAATAGAAGATGATGGGAAGGGTATAGACGCTGAAAAGATAAAAGAGAAAGCAATAGAAAAGGGTTTTATCACAACCACAGAGGCTGAAAAGTTGACTCGAAGCCAATTGGTGAATCTTATTTTTTTGCCGGGTTTCAGTACTGCTAAGCAAATAACTGAAGTTTCAGGCCGAGGAGTCGGTATGGATATTGTTAAGAGTAATATAGTAAAGATTAACGGAAATGTTACCATTGAGAGCGAAGTAGACAAGGGAACAAAAATGATCATTCAGCTGCCTCTGACGTTAGCAGTTTCCAGAGGACTCATTATAGAAGCATCCGGAGACAACTACATTATACCCTTGGAGTACATTTCTGAGACAGTCAAAATTCAACAGAATAACATACATTCCTTCAACGGTAAATACTTTACCCATTTGAGGGGAGATGTCATTGGGGCAGAGTGGCTCAGCAAAATTTTTCTCATTGGAGAAAGAAATCATAATCAGGAAGAGTTAAATGCTGTAATACTATCAAATGGTGCAGAGAAGCTTGCCGTTATTGTGGACAAGCTTAATAGTGAACAGGAGTTCGTAGTGAAGACTCTAGAAGGTCAGTTAGCGTCAATTCCGGGAATTTCAGGTTCAACACTGCTTGGAAACGGAAAGGTTGTTCTTATCATAAATCCAATCGATGTATTTCAACTTGTGTGAAAATAATTCAAACAAAGAATTAATTATAAGGCGAGATTACCATGGAAAGTAACAAAATTACAAAATAATGATAGTACATAATTCACCTATGACCTTGAGCTATTACCAGGGGGATTGATAATATGAAGAGAAGGTTAGTAAAATATGCTGTTTTAAATAGAAAGGGAGGTGTCGGCAAGAGTACCGTTGCAGTACATGTAGCACATGGACTTGCATTAAAAGGGAACAATGTTTTGCTTATAGATATGGATGAACAAAATGATGCGAGCCTTTTTCTGGGGTTCACATCCGAAGACTATAAAAAGAGCTTATATGATCTTTTTATGGAGAATGAGATTACAGAGCTCTATGAATGTATTATTCATGCCAGAGAAAACCTGGATTTATTGCCATCTAAGCATATTGATCAGATCAATGAAGAACTTTATAGAACCACTGATACTGGTTCGTACTTAGTAAATAAGCTCAGGGGAGTTGAAGACATTGGCTATGATTACATAATAATTGATTGTGGTCCCCAAAGAAGTCGAATAAATGATGAAGTCTTGCGTTATGTTGATGGGATAATAGTGCCGGTTCAGGTAGAAACCGCTTCTGTAAGGGCAGTGGGTAATATTTATGATTACCTTTCAGAACTGGGACTGAGTGCTGATAAAATTACGCTGGTAGTACCTAACATGTACGACCAGAGAACAAGTGATGGAAAAGAAAACTTAGAGTTTTTAAAAGAATTTTTTAATGATAGTAGGTTGTTGATTGAACCAATCCACAGAAGAATAAAGATTACAGAAACCGGTAAATTCGGAAGAACTGTTTATGAAAGTGATGCAGAAGCTGCTAAGCAATTTGATCATATCGTTGAGAGGTTGGTGAACATCAATGGCAGGTAGAAAAAAGGACAGTATGAATTTTGAAAAGATTAAAAGGGAGATGTCCAAAAAGAAACAGAGGGCTAATAAGCAAGAGAATGTTGTGACCACATCAACTGATACTGATAAAAGTATTACACCTAAAGATATATTAAAAGAAGAAAAGAAAACTGAAATGGTTATATTTTTTATAGGTGCCGAAGAATTTGCCCTTGATATATCTAATGTAGTAGAAATTATACGTTTACCCTCAATGTGTCAAGTACCAAATGCTCCCTATTATGTTAAAGGCTTATGCAGTTTAAGAGGAGAGCTATTACCTGTAGTAGATAGCAGAAGGTTGTTTGGTATGACCGAGGCTGAATATGATGAAGGAGCCAGGATAGTTGTTGTACTTTTTAAGGGTAAAAGAGTAGGGCTTATTGCTGATAAGGTTTCGGGAGTAATAAGTATAGAAAAATCAATGATCAAGGAACCTCCTCAGAGTATTATGGAGGTTGATGACGGAGTTATAAATGGGATTCTATTATTAGAGCATGGGAAAAGAGTAATAATGGTTTTGGATACAACTAGAATTGTTAGAGTAGGAAACTTGGATGAATACTCAAGCAAGATACAGAAGAAGGATATAACTATTGACAATTCAAGTAAAATAGTTCAGAAAGAAGAGCAGTATGTTATATTTACTATTGGCAGTTCTGAATATGCTATTACAATTAGTAATGTAAAAGAAATAATAAGGCTTCCGGTTATTTTGAAGGTTCCAAATGCGGCTAGGTACATAGAAGGTGTATTTGCTATGAGAAATCAACTTCTTCCTGTAATTAATTTGGGTGAACTGTTGGATGAAAATAGTAGCGCAATAGATGAACAACGGCGAGTCGCTATTGTTGATAATGGAACCATGACTTTTGGAGTGGTTGTTGATCGGGTATCTCAGGTTTTAAGAACGGAGATGTATCCGCTAAGAGTTGGTAATCAGGGTACAAAAGACTCTGAAAAAAAATATTTAAAAGGCTTCCTGAATCTGGAGAATGGAAGAAGAATAGTTATGATCTTGGATACTTTCAACTTGATTTCAACTGAGGATGCGAGCAGTGTTTTAACCAGTGATAGTAAAAAAGCCGATAGTATGGGAAAGACAGATAATGAAAGAGAAAGAAATCTTGAACATATCGTTATTTTTAAACTGGACGACCTCGAGCTTGGAATAAAAATAGACTATGTAAAAGAAATCAATAGAGTAAGTGACATTATACGTTTTCCAGGTGGCCCGACTTTCATTGATGGAATGACTAATCTTCGAGGCGAAGTAATACCAGTCCTGAATCTGAAAACAATGTTTAAGCATAAATCATCAGCTTATGAATCAAAAAAGTTTTTAGTTGTGGAGTATAAAAATCAAAGAATTGGTATTATTATTGATTCAGTCTCTGAAGTATTAAAGCTCCCAAAGAGCTGTCTTGAAAAAGTCTCAGAACTACTTGATGGAAATTATAATGAAAAGTATATAGATGCAGTTGCACAACTCAATAGAGGAGAACGAATAGTGTTGTTACTGAATCTTCTTGTAGTTTTAGACTTTATGTAACCTATTCATTATATGTTTGTATTTATCTCAATGACAAGGGGATTATATTCAGATTATATCCTGTAAGTATGATAGAATAGTCAATACCTGATATGTATCAATAAGGCATTAGATAACTCAGATGCCTTAGCTGTAGAGAGGGAAGCATGTACTAATAAATCGCTGGCTGCTCGAACATATGCAGTTGATATAACAGTTGATATAAAGAGAATTTCTTTCAGGATTGAACTTGCAGCAAGTCGAGTAGATATGCTAGTATTAATAGAATTAATACCACAAATAATAATAATTTGACAGTATAAACTATTAATACTTGGAGGTAGAAAATGAAAATACTCGTTGCTGAAGATGATTTGGCCAGCAGAAAATTAATATCCAAATTTCTTTCTAATTATGGAGTATGCGATGTAACTGTAAATGGAATTGAAGTTCTGGAGGCTTTTGTTATTGCTATGGATTTAAACAAGCCATATGATTTGGTTTGTCTTGATGTGATGATGCCCAGAGTTGATGGTGTAAAGGCATTGAGAACTATTAGGGCACTAGAGGAAGCAAGGGATATTGAAGAATCAAAGCGAGTAAAAATAATAATCACGACTGCTCTTGGGAAGACAGATTATGTTATGAGCGCAATCAAGACAGGTTTGGAGGTATATGTAAGTAAGCCTCTTGACTTGGGTAAAATGGAAGAAGCAATGAAAAAGCTTGGTCTAATATGAGTGATGTTTAATTTGAAAGCAGGATTGAACACTGGCCATAGCTTCTATAATGGCTCTAATGATTAATAATTATTAAATTCTACCGCACATTCAATTAAACGGATGTGCTTTTTTATTGCACAGAATAAATTAATGATGAACTAATTTGAACATTGGCAACTTAATAATATATAAGTGATGTAACTTGACATAGGAGCATGGCGGATGTAGTATTCTTGGGGGGTTAAATAAGAATAGCTGAATAAAAGGATACAAAGAGTTTCCTCCATAACAAACGGCTCCTGTTGACTTTTTATACAGGAGCCGTCCTAACACACAATAACTAAATCAAGTAATTATAGATTCTATTTTGGTCTTTCAAACTCAGGATTATATGCATAGTAGTTCTTGGAATCCAGATTTTCCTGAACAACTCTTAGAGCTTCTCCGAATCGTTTGGTTGACAGTGAGCTAAAAGCACTGTGAAATCTCAATGTCAGGATTCTATAAAAGTTATTGACTTATAATTCCTTAACTTTATTATGACAAGGGAGGTACTATATGGATAAACAAATTATTGACATAGATAAGATGTTGAACAAAAGATAAATGAATTTGTAGAAGAAATTAATCACAGGTTGCAAAAGTTCACAAAAGAAAGTATGACAATTATTAATATAGCGATTATTGAATCTATATTATCAACCAAATGTAACAAAATATTGCTATAGTTGAATTTTGTGGTATAATTATACAAAAAGAATTAGGAGGTCAATATGGTATACATAAAAAAAGTAATAGCAATTGTAGCAATATTATCATTGATAATTTCTACTTTAACAATAATCAATGTAAGTGCAGCAACAAAATCAACTTTATCAGAAACACAAAAGGTAATCCAGGTTGGAACAACAACTAAATTAACAATATCAAATCAAGAAAAAGGTGCGTCTTATTCTTGGACTAGTGACAACAAAAATATTGCAACTGTTAATAATGGAGTAGTTAAAGGGATTAAAAAGGGTAATGCAGTTATCTCCTGTGAAGTAAAAAAAGGGAGTAAAAAATACACATTAAAATGTAGTGTTGACGTAGTTAATAAATTAACAAATTTAGAGAAAGTGACTGCAACTGCTGTAAAGAAATATGAAGGAAATATGGGGGATAGCTTTTGGGGTGTTTTAGGT
>JAEZIV010000393.1 GCA_023436515.1 Bacillota bacterium | reverse complement strand
ATTCTCCATTCTTATTATAATATTACCTTACCTAAGAGAGACCAGGTTTGAACGGTATCAATTTTTACTTTTACCAGCTTGCCTACCAGCTCCGAACTTCCCTTGAAATTTACTATCTTGTTTTCTCTTGTTCTACCGGTATATGTGGTTTTACTGCTTTTACTCAAGCCTTCAACAAGGACTTCAACCTCTTTGCCCAGGAGCTCATCGTTTATTTCGCGGCTAACAGTATTTTGAAGCTCAAGGAGCCTTTCAAATCTTTCCTTTTTAACTTCCTCAGGTATCTGATCAGGATTCTTTGCTGCAGGGGTTCCTGTTCTCTTAGAGTAAAGGAAGGTATATGCCATATCGAATCTTGCCTGCTTAATAACATCCAGAGTTTCTGCAAAATCCTCCTCTGTTTCACCGGGAAAGCCCACAATTATGTCTGTTGATAAGCTAATACCCGGTATATTCTCCTTTACCTTATCCAGTAGTGCCAGATACTGTTCCTTTGTGTATCTCCGGTTCATGTCCTCCAGAATTTTTGTGCTGCCGGCCTGCACAGGCAAATGCAAATGCTCGCAAACCTTTTCACAATCTCTCATGGCGTATATGAGCTCATCGGACAGATCCTTTGGATGGGAGGTCATAAAGCGAATGCGTTCAATGCCCTCCACTGTATTGAGCTCCCGTAGCAGGCCGGCGAAGGAAAATTCTCCTTCAATATCCTTGCCATAGGAATTTACATTCTGCCCCAGAAGGGTTACTTCCTTGCAACCCTCACCAGCCAGCTTTGTTACTTCATTTTTTATATCCTCAATGCTTCTGCTGCGCTCTCTACCCCTTACATATGGTACTATGCAGTAGGAGCAGAAATTGTTACAACCATACATGACAGTAACCCAAGCCTTAAGGTTGTCCTTACGTGTTATCGGCATGTTCTCTGCAATTGAGCCTGTTGAATCCCATACATCAATAACTGTACTCCCGGTCTCAATTGCGTTGCTGAGTAATTCGGGAAATTTGAACAGATTATGAGTCCCAAATACGATATCAACATGCCTATACACCCTTTTGATATGCTCCACAACCTCGGGCTGCTGCATCATGCAGCCGCATATGGCAATAATAAGCTCAGGCTTCTTTTCCTTAAGCTTCTTTAATGCTCCAAGATGCCCATAAACCTTTTGTTCTGCGTTTTCTCTTACACAACAGGTATTAAAAATGATCAGATCACTTTCTGCTCTCTTGAAGCACTCTGAATAGCCCATTTCAGAGAGCATGCCCGATAGTCTTTCCGAATCATTTTCATTCATTTGACAGCCAAAGGTTTCTATATTGTATTTAACCGGCCGCCCTAGTCCTGATATCTTCTGTTGATTATAGTCCTTAAGTGTTTCGATATATTTATACTGCTGAGCTATTTCCTCGGCAGACACCTGCGTTGTTACCCTTTTGCTCAATGCTATCCTCCGTTCTGTGAAAAGAAGCCATAACTATTTTTAGTAAAGCTGATAATTAACACAGAAAATATTATAACATAAAAACACTTTTTATAAAGAAAAATAACATTGATGAATGTAGAAATTTAGATATGCAAGGTTAAGCCATAAAGGAAAATATAGTAGGTTGAGTTAAGTTGAGTTAATTTTCCAGCCCACTTATGGCATTGCACTTAATCCGGTGGTATAATTATTTCTTAAAAGGATTAGTTAAGCATATATTGTCATAATTAATTGCAAAGCTTTTGCCTAATCTAAAATGTATTTCCGGAGGTATACAATGGAAGAAATGAATAAAGCTAAGGAAGAAGCCATTATAAGGTTTTTTCAAAGAGATAGATTTGCTCATCATGTTGGAATTGATCTGATAAAGGTAGAAACAGGCTATGCAGTGACTCGTTTAGAGCTTGATGAAAAGCACTTGAATGGTTTGGATTCTGTTCAGGGTGGTGTAATATTTACTCTTGCAGACTTTGCCTTTGCTGCTGCTTCAAACTCAAATGGACTAGCTACAGTTGGCATTAATACAAACATTACATATTATAAAGCACCTCAGGGAAAAGTAATTACAGCCGAGGCGAGAGAAATATCCGCAGAAAAAAAGATTTGCGGTTGTGATGTAAGTGTATTTGATGAGGATGGTTCGCTAATTGCAAAATTCAGTGGTACGGGATACCGAAAGAAACTGAAGATTGATTTTTTCAATTCCACCGTAACCCCTTATTAATTTGAATTATTTTATCATAGCAAGCTGAATTTACATACTTTTATACGGAGTCATCTTTCATACGGAAGCCTTCTTGACCTTATATTCTACCCTGCTTCCCAACAATAACCCCCGGCTGAAGCTTTGGATCAAGAAAGTGACTAGGGTTTGTACTGAGTATTCTTTCTAAACGAACTCCATCAGGACCGTTTCTGCTAGCAAGTACTGTTACTCCGTTTATTTCTATTTCTGAAAACCCCGAAGGACTTCTTTCAAAGTTGTAATAGTCTATATTGCTAAAAACTACGGAAGGATCATATATCGTATATAAAATCACTGCAGCATACCTTCTTCCTGGGAGGGACTATTTTTCTTCTTTAAATCGATTAGTTCCTTGAGCTTTTTTATTCCATCGGATAATCCCCCAACCTGGTCAATGAGGCCAATGCGTGCTGCTTCCTCACCAAATAGTACGGTACCTACGTCATTAGCCAGTTCACCCGTTTTTAGCATCAGTTCCCTAAATTTGTCCTTACTGATTTTTGAGTGGCTGGAAACAAAGTTTACAACTCTTTCCTGCATTTTATCAAAATATTCGTAGGTCTGAGGTACCCCTATTACCAATCCGTTAAGCCTTAAGGGATGTATAGTCATAGTAGCAGAACTGGCTATAAAGGAATAGTCTGCTGAAGTTGCCATAGGTACACCTATACTGTGCCCACCGCCTAAAACAATTGAAACTGTCGGCTTTGACAAGCTAGCAATCATTTCTGATATTGCGAGCCCTGCCTCAACATCACCTCCAACAGTATTGAGTACCAATAACAAGCCTTCAATTTGCTTGCTTTCCTCAATAGCTACCAGCTGTGGAATAACATGCTCATATTTTGTTGGTTTATTATGTGGTGGCAGTAAAATATGTCCCTCAATCTGACCGATTATGGACAAACAATGTATATTACTCTCTTCCCTTGGAATATTTGTTGTGCCAAGCTCCTTTATTTCCTGTAAATTGCTGCTTTGCTCCTGCTGTTGTTCAGGCTGTGTATCAGATGAATCGTTGTCACTAAAGGGTTTGTATTGTTTACTCACACTATCCTCCATTTCGCAGCCTAGTTTCTATCGTCTAGCAGCGACATTGTTTATATCATATATTATTATTGAGTTATTTTGCAAAATCATACGTTGAAAAATACTAAAAGAAAGCCATAGCTACTCGGAACCTGCACAAAAATAGATGCCACCCAACATGTGGGCGCAGCACCTATTTATAAATGAATATGCTTTCATATTTTGTTTTTAATCAATATTGGTTGAATCTGTTTATTCTGTATGGCTTCAAGTATTGATGGCAATATCAGATCAAAATCTGCCACCAGTGATGTACATTTTTTATCAGGATCATCCTGACCAAAGGGAACCATAAATATATTCTTCATATTGAGCAATGCACCTATGTTCTTTGCATTTGCTCCAAGACCATCATTTGTAGAAACAGCAATAACCACAGGCTTCATATTTCTCAGGTGTGCCTTGCAGGCCATTGTAACCGGTCCATCGGTAATTGCATTGGCGATCTTCGATATTGTGTTGCCAGTACAGGGTGCAATTACCAATACATCAAGTAAGGCCTTTGGACCAATTGGCTCAGCTTCAACAATTGTGCTGATAGGTATTTTCCCCGTAATAGTCTGTAGTTTATTTTTGAAATCCTCAGCCTTACCAAATCTTGTATCATACTCATTAACAGACTCAGATACTATTGGTAAAACGTCAGCACCCTCGCTTACCAATTTTTCTATCTGAGGAATAATCTTTGCAAATGTACAAAATGAGCCTGTTATTGCATAGCCGATCCTTACCCCTTCCAATAACATTTTTATACCCCCAACTCTTCAATAATATTATATACCGTATCCTTTATAAATTGTGCAGCTGTAACAGGGGCAACCTTCCCGGGCAGGGACAATGCCCAGATAGCTCTGAGCCCAAGTTCCTTTGCTCTATCAAAATCAACACCCCCGGGTTTTGAAGCAAGGTCGATTATCAAGCATTCAGGATTTAAAACCTTTAAAATATCATAATTCAATACAATAGATGGTATTGTATTGAAAATAACACTCATTTCTTTTACAGTCTGCGATAAATCCGTTAAAATAACTGGTTTATAGCCATTACTCCTGATCCAGGCTATATCTGCATACTTACGTGCTTCAACAAAAACATTAGCACCCAAACCCTGCAGCATTTTTGCTAATGTCTTACCAATTCTTCCGTATCCGAGAATCAATGTATTGCTGTTATGTAAGGTGATTGGCATTTCTTCCATAGCTATTTGAATAGCGCCTTCTGCTGTGGGTATTGCATTAAGTACAGCCATTTCTTCTCTATCCAGCATATCAACTGCATATACATTGCATACCTGAGAGAGATGCACTATTTTCTCACTAATCCTTCCGGCAATGAACAATTGATTTTTACTCATGCACTTAAAAACATCATGAATTAATATCTTTTCATTGTGAAAGGGTGCGTTAATAAACTCATTATCGTTGGAGCAAGGTATTGGCCCAATAACAATATCTGCATCAGTAACTGCTTCTTCTACAGTATTACTTTGCTTAACATTTACGTCGAAGCTGGCTTTATCAAATCCATATATATTAACCGTATTACCCTCTTCAGCTATAATTTCAGCCAATTTAACATTCCTGAGATCTCCTCCGATAATACAAAATTTTTTCTTATCTAACACTGATAGACCCTCCCGTTCCTCGGACTGTATATAAACTAATTATGACGACTAATATATTTTATGAAATGGACAATTCCCTAGTGCCTGTACGTAAACTGATATTTTACAGTCATATTCAGACCTTTGATATGCATAAAAATTCCCCAAAAAAACACACAGACCAGTTTTTAACTAGTCTGTGTGCTATAGAAAGCCCTTATTCTTATAACTTTATTTCACTCTTTAGGTTTCCAACTGCTGAAATACTTAATTTGTCGTAATTGAACACCATGTCTATTACTTCTCTGGTGCTTTCCATGGATACCTGATCCATTTTCTGAAGGATCTCTTCTGGAGTACTTATCTTTCCAAGCATTAGTTCAGCCTTACCAATACTGTTCATTCTGCTGCTGGTACTTTCAAGACCAAGAATGAAGTTACCTTTCATCTGCTCCTTTGATTTATCGAGTTCATCTGGGGTAATCCCTTTCTTCACCAATAAATCTATTTCCTTTTTAGTAAG
>JAEZIV010000368.1 GCA_023436515.1 Bacillota bacterium | reverse complement strand
AATAATGAGGGACAATACCAATATGCTTAATGTAATAATAATCAATTTAAGATTATTTTTTTTCATCTATTGCTCCTCCGGCAGCATTTTCGGTGCTGCCAGTCTTAGAATACTGTTTAGACAGCTGTTTGTACATCATCTCACCCAAGCCAATGCCTCTTTGCCCTGCTACTTCAACAAGCTTGTCGTCAAGCATTGAATTGTATATATCTGTAGCAGAATCACTGTTGAGATAATCCGTCTTTGGTACTGTGGCTCTCATCTGTTTATACAGCATGTTTATAAATATTGCTTCAAACTCCTTACAGACCTGCTTAAGCTCAGAATCGTCGCCCTTTTCGGCAGCAGCCTTTAGTCTTCGCTCAAAATCGTCATCAGTTGATTTTGTGTTATAGGTCTGAGCATTTTGAATAGCATTTTTAGAGTTTCCGTCAATTCCACTAACGCCCACTGAGCAATTCCTCCCTCTTATGTAATCAATTCAGTACTAAAGAGTTTTACCTCTTCAGATTATTTGCTATCTGAAGCATGTCGTCTGAGGATTGAATACCCTTGGAGCTTATTTCATAAGCTCTCTGAGCCACAATCAGCTTAACCATTTCATCAACCACCTGAACATTTGAGGCTTCAAGATGATACTGATTTATCAGGCTTCTGCCTACCAGCTCCTGACTTGCCTGAACCGGCTCACCTGTCGCGGAATTTCTTTCGAAAAAGTTTCTTCCTACAGCCTCTAAAGCATACTTATTGGGGAAGGTAACCATTCCTATGGTCTGATCCATTGAAATTGTCTCACCGTCAATATTTTTATAGCTCATTTGACCTTGTGGGGTAACAATCAAATTTGATACATCCACATCAGTGTCAAATACTATTTCCTGCTCGGCATCATCAAGTACTGAATATCCATCCGAGGTTGTAAGCTTTCGTAGACCATCCTCAGTAACACTAATCTTGAAGGAACCATCTCTAGTGTACATAATTCTGTCCTGAGGACCCAATATGGTGAAAAAACCCTCTCCTTCAATTGCAAAATCCAATGGAGAATCGGTCTTATCTATATTCCCTGTATCAAAGTTACGAACAGTGGAGCTGACAGCTGTACCATGTCCTACCTGGAGATTGACCGGCTTTCCGCCATCTTCAAGCACATAGGCTCTATTCATAGTCTCATACAAGAGATCCTTAAATTCAACTCTTTCTTTCTTGTATCCCGTGGTGTTAACATTTGCCAGATTATTTGAAATCACATCTACATTGAACTGCTGAGCCTTCATGCCTGAACCAGCTGTCCACAGAGCTCTCATCATAACTTTATCCCCCATAATCATAATCTGATTTTTTACTTGTGCTTGTTGCCTTGCCCCACATATATTAAGGATTTAAATACCCTATCAGTCTTATCTTACCACTCCTACTTCGTTTACAACCTTTTCCAGTGTAGAATCCTGAGCTTGCAGTATTTTCTGGTTTGCTTCGTAGGCACGCATTACTGTAATCATATCAACCATTTCACTAATAACATTCACGTTCGAGGCCTCTGTGTAGCCTTGCAAAACAGTACCTGTAAATTCAGAGGTCTCACTTCCGGTATTCTCTAAAAGATTGTTACCGTATTTCTTCAGCATTGTTGCATCATTGAACTGAGTAATTCTTAGTGTATCTATAATTGTTCCATTCTGAACAATATTTCCTTTACTATCAATTGCAAAATCTCCGGTCTCAAGAGTTATAGGTCCATTTTGCCCCAACACCAGGTCCCCATCCTTTGTAACCAACTGGTTAGCTGCATTTATTGCGAAAGCTCCGTCCTTGGTGTAATACTCCTTTATGCTGTTATCCTGGGGATTAACCACACCAATGGTAAAAAAAGCAGGACTGGCAGCTTCTCCTGAATTATCATCACTTATTGCCACATCCAACCTATTGTTGGATTGATTCAATTGACCCTGAGTAAAATATGTAAATACTTCTCCAACGTCACTACTCAGTGACATTGAACCTATATTTGACGAATTCTTTGTATCGTGTATCCTCTTGGTTAACAAGTCAGGGAAGCTCTCAAATACAACAGTATCCTTTTTAAAGCCGGAAGTATTTACATTTGCCATATTGTTTGTTATTACATCCATCTTTTTACTGTTGGCAAGCATACTCCAGGCTGAAGTATATAACCCTCTTATCATGAGTAATCTCCTCGTTAAGTGTCATCACTATTTTATCGGTATAAATCCTGTTTTACTTAATGAAATTTAGCAAAAGAGTTAGCTTTTATTAAAATGACCCCCACAAGTACTTATGGGGGTCACATGGCTAACTCTTTTTAATTATCTTTTATAATTTCCTCTTCTTTCGGACAAGGCAGACTCTTCGATTGCCTCAATATTGTCAAGTGCCTTCCCGGTTCCCATAGCCACACAGGATATTGAATCATCTGCAATAATAACGTTAATGCCTGTTTTCTCCTGAAGAAGTTTATCCAGCCCATATATAAGGCTTCCTCCTCCGGTCATCACAATACCTCTATCACTAATATCAGCAGCAAGCTCAGGAGGAGTCTTTTCCAGCACAGAGTGAACTGCTTCAACAACGCTGGATATAGGCTCTTCAAGTGCTTCCATCATTTCAGAGGAGGATATGGTAATTGTCTTTGGTAGCCCTGATATAAGGTTTCTTCCCCTTATATCCATAGTTACCTCCTGTACTCTTGGGAATACAGTACCGATATTTATCTTAAGCTCCTCGGCTGTTCTTTCACAGATCATTATGTTATGCTTTTTGAGCATGTACCTTACGATTGCTTCGTCAAATTTGTCGCCTGCAACCTTTATAGATGTGCTTACTACAGTACCTCCAAGAGATATGACAGCTATGTCTGTGGTACCACCGCCCATATCTACCACCATACTTCCGCAGGCCTTTGCTATGTCAATTCCGGCACCAATAGCTGCTGCAATAGGTTCTTCAATCAAATAAGTTTTTCTCGCACCTGCTTGCATTGAGGCATCTATAACTGCACGCTTTTCAACCTCTGTAACTCCACTTGGCACACAAACCATTATTCGTGGCTTGAAGAATCTCCTGCTGCCTGTAACTTTGCTTATAAAGTATTTAAGCATGCGCTCGGTTATATCATAATCAGATATAACACCTTCTCTTAACGGTCTTATGGCAACTATGTTGCCGGGTGTCCTTCCCAGCATTCTCCTGGCCTCTTCCCCGACAGCTAGTAATTTGTTTGTGTTTTTATCTATGGCAACAACGGAGGGCTCTCTTAAAACGATACCCTTACCCTTAATATAGACCAGTACTGTGGCAGTTCCCAAATCTATTCCAATATCCTGTCCAAAACCCAAAAAAAACAACTCCCTTAAAAACAATTTGATAATCTGATAGAAGTTATATTTATTAAATAGATATAAAATATAGAATCTACAAAAAATATAGTTAAAAAATTATCTATTAATTATATTATCATATTCCACTGATTATGCAATATTTTTGTAAGCTTTTGCTGTCATATGTTACTTAATTTAGTATAATATCGGGCTTATTGTTCCTTATATATACAGGCGCTCACCTATAAGGCGAGCTTGTCAAGAATATTGTTTATCTTTGCCAATGCGATACCGTAATTGCAGATGGGTACTCCTTGCTCCTGAGCCAGAGCAATTCGGGTCATTACATACTTCCTGTTAAACATACAGCAGCCGCACTGTATAACCAATGAGTACTTTGATAAATCCTTTGGAAAATCAGCTCCGCTTACAACATCAATAGTCAGGCCCTCTCCAACCTTTTTTTTCAGCAGTCTTGGGAGCTGAACCCGACCAATATCCTCAGTTAAAGGTGCATGGGTACAGGCTTCGGCTATAAGCACTGCTGAGGACTCAGTCAACATGTCAATAGCCTCTGCACCTTTAAGGTATGCAGCTTTATCCCCCTTACTTTCGGCAAAAAGTACCGAAAAGGATGTGAGCAGACTTTCCTCCGGCTTCATTTCATATACCCTGCTAAAGACCTGGGAATCTGTAATTATTAGCTTTGGAGGAGCTACAAGGGATTTTAGTGACTGCTCCAGCTTGTCAGTAGTTACACTCATTACCAGACATTTATTATCCAATAAATCACGAATAACCTGAACCTGAGGAAGTATCAACCGGCCCTTCGGCGCCTGTATATCCTGGGGCATTACAAGCAAAACCAAGTCGCCCTCATCAATAAGGTGACCGGTAAGGCTTTTTTTCTCAAAATCCTCAGGAACAGCTCTGACCAATTCTTCTCTCACCTTATCGAGGCCGGTCCTTTCTCTGGCGCTAATCAATATAGGCGTCAAACCAAAGGCTGCCTTTACAGCGGCTTCAAGCTCACCTGTATTTTCAAGAATATCAGCCTTATTTATCACAGGAATAATGGGAATTTTTCTTTTCTTTAATTCACTGACCCATTCCTCCTCCAGTCTTAATTCTGTCCCACAGAAGAAAACCACTGCAATATCTGTCTTGAGTACGGCTTTTTTAGTCTTCTCTATTCTCAATTCACCCAAGGTACCTTCATCGTCATAGCCTGCAGTGTCAATGAACATTACCGGACCTATGGGGTGGAGCTCCATGGCTTTATATACAGGGTCTGTTGTGGTTCCGGCTATTTCGGATACCAATGCGATATCCTGTCCTGTAATTGCGTTAATCAGCGAGGATTTTCCGCTGTTCCTTCTTCCAAAAAGAGCAATGTGAACTCTGTTTGCACCCGGCGTATTAGTTAGGCTCATACACTCATCTCCATTCTACATTAAGAAATTTTTAAAATCTAAAGTCTCGCTTTCCCTGATCTAGCTCACCGAGATGCTCTTTCACTATGCGTTTTACATCCTGATTCCCTAGATTTTCAGTCTCTTGGCTTATCATTTTTTCGCCTAGGGCCTTTGTTTCCGGCAAAGCATAATCCTCAATATATTCCTTCAAGGTCATTAGTGCGTTGGGCTGACATACATTTGCGATTGCTCCGCTTTTCACAAGCCTCATAAATCTGTCCCCGGTCCTACCCTCCCGATAGCAGGCAGTACAGAAGCTAGGGATATAGCCCAGTCTGATAAGCCAGTTTACTATCTCATCAAGGGTTCTTGTGTCGTTCACCTCAAATTGCGAGGTGTTCTCCTTTTCCTTTTCAACATACCCACCGACGCTTGTAGATGAACCTCCGCTTATTTGCGATACACCTAATCTTAGGCACTCGGCACGGGTTTCTTCTGATTCTCTTGTGGACATTATTATTCCGGTATAAGGAACCGTAATTCGTAAAATTGCAACTATTTTTTCAAATATTTCGTCAGGAACAGCGTTGGAGTATTCAGACAGATCCACATCATCCGCTGGTCTGATTCTAGGGACGCTTATGGTATGCGGCCCGACCCCCATTGCATCCTCAAGATGCTGTGCGTGCATGAGCAATCCTACAAAATCATACTTATACAGGTTTAATCCGAAAAGCACCCCCAGGCCCACATCATCTATTCCGGCCTCCATGGCTCTGTCCATGGCCTCTGTATGATATGCATAGTTATGCTTTGGACCCCTAGGATGCAGGTATTCATAGGTAGGCTTATGGTAGGTTTCCTGAAACAGGATATATGTGCCTATGCCTGCTTCCTTCAGTTTTTTGTAGTTTTCTACAGTTGTAGCCGCAATATTGACGTTTACTCTGCGTATTGCGCCATTTTTGTGCTTGATGGAGTATATGGTATTGATACTCTCCAGAACTTAGTCAATCGAACATTTTTCCGGATCCTCTCCAGTTTCAAGAGCAAGACGCTTATGTCCCATATCC
>JAEZIV010000323.1 GCA_023436515.1 Bacillota bacterium | reverse complement strand
TCTGTGCTGCTCCTTTATTCTGGCCAGACTGCCGTATAAAGCCAGCTTACCGCCATGTATTACCGCAACATGATCACAGATACGTTCAACATCGGACAGAATATGCGTAGAAAAAACAACTGTTGTTTTACCCTTAACACGATGGAGAATATCAAGTATCTCCTTACGCCCCATGGGGTCCAGCGCCGAGGTAGGCTCATCGCAAATAAGCAGACGTGGCTCATTTAGAAGAGCTTGTGCTATTCCAAGCCGTTGCTTCATGCCCCTCGAGAAGCTGCCGATTTTTTTATTTACCCGTTCAAGCCCCACAAGGACCATAAGCTCTTCGCTTTTTATTTTGATTTTATCCTTTGAAAGTCCGGTTATCTCACCGCATAGGCTTAGATACTCATACGGCTTCATAAAGTTATAGTACTCCGGCACATCGGGGAGGAAGCCCACAAATCGGTTTGTAGCTGTCTGTCCGTAAGATACCCTTTCCCCACAAACAGTTATCTTTCCCGAGTCGGGTTTCAGTAGGCCCAATATCATTTTCATAGTTGTGGTTTTACCGGCACCATTCTGCCCTAAAAATCCAAAAACAGAATGTTCAGGCACGGTAAAGGACAGATCATCAATAACCTTGTGTGAACCGAAGGCCTTGGTTATGTTTTCAATACATAAGGTATTCATCCTTCATCCCCCCTGCCAAAGACGAAGTAAACAATTGGTCCGATAAATCCAAAGATTATTACCACAATGCTCCAAACAAGCTTATTGCCGAAGCGGTATACCGGATGCCTGAGCACGTGCACCAAAGCGGTAATAGCTAATGTCAATTGAATTAAAAATAGGGGCAGTATAAGTACGATGTTTTCCTTTAAAATATCCATAGGTTCAACCTCCTGCAATTTTTTTTAGTTTTTCCAATATGCTTTTATATCTGGGGTACTCCATAAGAATAGTAAAAGCAGGGTTATTGTCAATGGCTTGGAGCATGCTTGCTTTTATCACCTTCGCATCTCTTGGAGGCTGTCCTCCAAAATCTAAATCCGAGAACCATTTGTCCAAAGAGTCAAAAAACTTATCTCCATGTAGGGTGAGCTCTGACGACTCATTAATACATATTTCAGCATATCTGCTCAGCATACTGATCGACTCCTCAGGTCTGTTCTGAACAGCATATCCCTGGGCTGCACAAAGATAGGTTCTTAGAATCAATCCGGGATTTAAACTGTCAAGCTCAAATACATCAGCTATTGAAAGATTCCGGTTTAAAATACTGTCAAACCTTTCAGGCTGACTTGTAAAAAGCATCATATAACTGGTAAGTAGATCGAGGGTAATCATTAAATGCTGGTAAATTCCTACCTGCAATACTTCCCTGGACTTATCAGGCTCACCCTTCATATGGTATGCACTTGCCAGAACTGACTCATTTGTAAGAGTTGCCTTTAGTGTCCCTTCAAGGAGATCAATAACCTCTCCGGGCTGATTTAAAAGCAGCGCACAAACAGCTTCAATGGAGTTTGCCTCGTTTACAAGGAAAGTATCTGCCTCCTCGGATTTTATTCTTTTACATAATTCAACAGCCTGATTAAGCACCTCTTCCTGACGCTCCTTATCCCCAGCCAGCATATAATGATTTACGAACAATACTGCCATTGCCATCAGTAATGGAAAGCAGGAGTAGTACTTTTTAATAATCTGCCGGCACTCCTCCATTACCTCTTCAAAGGGTTTTTTGCTGAAGCTCTGAGTCATATACTTATAGAGCTTGGAGATATCTCCCTTTGTCATCTGTGGCTCATACCCAAGCAGCTCGTCAATGCTTATGTTAAAGTAGGCTGCAAGCTGAGGAAGAAAGGTTATATCCGGGTAGCTTAAGCCTGTTTCCCACTTGGATACCGAGGCCTTGGATACTCCTATATACGCAGCCAGCTCATCTTGAGTAACAGCTTTTTCTTTTCTTTTTGCCGTAATAGTTTTTGAAATATTTAACTCCTTCAAATTAACCACCTCTGCTTCTTATTATACGCGAATATAGTGGGATAACAATGGATTTAAAGTTAATTTTGATTAACAAAATCAACTCTTAAGAAACTTCATTACTATCTATTTATCAATAATTCCTGACCACAGTATTATAAAGATAATGGACTGCAATAAACCAAATTTCTATGTTTGCTCCTGCTTTAGCAGACACAAGACGCCAATAAAAAAAACCGATCACTCGGCTTTTAATAACTCAGTTATAGATGATTAATTGTCTACCACCATTTTTTTCTTTTGAAAAATATAAGCATGGAAGTGGATATACCCAGCATAACCACCCACAACACAGGATACATCCAAGGCCATTGAAGCTCGGGCATATTTGATATATTCATGCCGTATACCCCCACAATAAAAGACAGTGGCATGAAAACTGTTGATATGATAGTAAGCACCTTCATTATTTCGTTCATTCTGTTACTGGTACTCGACAGATATATATCCATTAACCCCGATAGAATATCCCTGATTGTTTCTGTTGTGTCCATAACCTGAACCACATGCTCGTACAGGTCTCGCAAATATATTTCGGTTGTTTCCTTAACGAGCTCGCATTCGCCTCTCTGAAGAAAGGAAAGTATCTCTCTTAGGGGCCATATGGACTTATGAAAAAAAAGCAGCTGCCTTCTCAATTTATGAATTGTCTGGAGGGTATAGCTTTCAGACCTTCCCACCATTTCGTCTTCAACAGACTCTACTTTATCCCCAAATCTCTCAAGAACAGTGAAGTAGTTGTCAACAATTATATCCAGCAGGCTGTAAACCAAATAATCGGCTCCAAGCTTTCGGAATCGGCTCATTCCCTGCTGAAGCCTTTTAATTACGGGCTCAAAGACATCGGTATCCTTTTCGGATATGGAGACAACATAATTCTTTCCTAGTATAAAGCTCACTTGATCTATATCAATTTCCTCTGTAACAGTATTGAATAAAAGCATCTTTGCAGAGATATAGACATATTCATCACTTACCTCTACCTTTGGTCTCTGGTCAGTATTAAGTATATCCTCAAGGATGAGGGGATGGAGCTTGAAAACAGAGCCAACCGTTTCGAGTACCTCAATTTCAGTCAAGCCTTCTACATTAAGCCACCTTATGCCATTCTCCAAACCCGGCAGCTCGGTTAATTCACTACTGTTTATCTTCTTCTGTACAATGTTGCCTTCATCATAATCAATTAAGGTTATTGAGGTTTTTTCACGCTTTCTTTCTCCTATATGAATCAGGGTTCCCGGCGGCATCCCAATTGTTTTTAACCGAGATTTTACTAACTTTTGCATATATATGCCCCTACCCAGCATTTCACCAAACGTCATAATTGAAATAGCCTGAGCCCGGTACCTCCTTTACTAATTCTTATACTTATTTCAACCTTACTACTTTATAGGATATGCTTGCTGCCAACCAATAGCTTAGACAAGCTGCTGTATTTTTCTAAATCATTATATGCCGACCAGTCGTCTAGAGTGAGATCTCAAGTCTTACCAGTTTTGCTATTACCTTAAGGCTTTTTGTACTGATGGTCTCGGTGATCAGGGTACCTCTGTTGCTTACAAGGAGCAGTTTATCCGCCTGAAGCCTTTTAACCTGTCTTACAGCCCGATTACCATTGTATTCAACCAGATAAATACCCTCGGAATCAATTTCACCGGCCAGAACAGCTAGCGCTCTATCACCCTTGAAAATCCTGAAGCCCGTCATGTCGCTATCTTCAATATTAAGATAAAAAACCTTTTCCTTCTGATATCCTTCTACCTTATTTTTCTCAATAGGAAGAAGCTTTTTATCAATAAGTTTGTCCATTTTATAGTCATATACAGGAATAGTTTTCAGAATATTTCCAAAGGCATCATCCCAAACCT
Organism: Bacillota bacterium; assembly: GCA_023436515.1. Taxonomy (GTDB): domain Bacteria; phylum Bacillota; class Clostridia; order Acetivibrionales; family DSM-1351; genus Ruminiclostridium. Next base: position 403 of record JAEZIV010000323.1, on the reverse strand, counting down.
CCTGCACAGGTTGGTTTTGTGCAAGCTTTGCCTGAGTTGCCGCAGCTGCAGCCTTTATTTGCACCACAGTCTTTTTTTGCGCCCCCACCTCATTATCCTGAGACCTATTGCTATCCTCAGAGGCAAAGAGTCCAATAGGGCCAAGTTCAAAATCCAGAGCCTTGGAGACTCTCCCAATCATGTCGTCACTAATTATCTTTTTGCCTGTTTCAATATCCAGTATAAACCCCTCGGTAACACCCAGAGTCCTTGCAAGCTGTTTTGCAGACAATCCCTTCTGCAATCTTAATTTGTTTATCTCCTGTCCTATCCTGCTCATATATATGCCCATGCCCGACCTTTCAAAAAACTAATAGCCGGGGTGGTACCTCCTTAATATTTATTAATTTCGGCCTACTCGTCC
>JAEZIV010000171.1 GCA_023436515.1 Bacillota bacterium | reverse complement strand
ATATTCAGATATCCGCAGACCAGGTGCAGTTACAGCGCAATATATTCAGATATACGCTGACCAGGTGCAGTTACAGCGCAATCTACACAGATATCCGCTGACCAGGTGCAGTTACAGCGCAATATATACAGGTAACAGCTTGTCAACTGCAAGCCATGCTCCGGCAACAGCTTATCAACTGGTTATCTGCAGGCTACGCTCCGGCAGCCTCCTAAACTCGTAAGCTACCTTCAGGTATAAGTAAAGACATATTGGACCATGTCGGTTAATAACCTAAAACATTAATCCCCTATGCCTTTGATGTAAAGCTTACGAAAATTTACGGCTATACCCAAATATTTGATATTTCTCAACTTAATTCATAAAAATCCGAGAGTTTAATGCTCACGTCTGTAATCCAATAGCATCTCTCGAAGCTTGGTAGCATGCATTCCTTCATCCTCGGCAAAATCCTTAAAAACCTTTTTGACTTCATCATCCTCGATTCTTTTGGAATACATCTCGTAATCGCGAACAAGCTCCATTGAATTTTCCCAGGCTCTCAATAGCCTATCATAGGTCGTTATTTTAATTTCATTATCTAATGTTGTCATTTGTCTCCACCTCCATAAAGCTATTATCTGCATATTTAGCTCTAGAAATGCATCAGTGTCATTATAAATATGATTAAATTTTTACAGTTAACAAGTTTTAGGATGAATATAGAAGTAACCTTACCAACTTTCAAGCATACAAAAATTGTGAACATAAATCCACTCCTAGTGGATATTCTAATATTGAATAATTTTAGAATGGAGGTCCATTCATGTATGTAATTTATTTTCTTTTATTGGCAATAGCCTCAATTATTTTACTTCTTTTTGCTGTTGATGCAAAAGTGAAATTATTATTTGATACAGACAAGGATAATATGTATTTATCGGTATGCTGGCTATACCCATTTATTAAAGCATCAGGACGGATGGAAAACTCCACTCCCTTTCTTGATATTTCACTTTTCGGCATGGGTATTTACAGTAAAAAGCTTACCCTGGGTAAGTCAAATAAGGCAAGAATGATTAAGAAAACAGATCTTCCAAAAATATTTAAGCTGAAGGGTTTGGACATAAACACCAGATACGGCTTTATCGATCCTTCAACAACTGGCATCACCTGTTGGGCTGTCAATTCAGCCTTACAGTTTATAAATATAGCTTCTTTCATTAATATGCCGGATTTTATGTCAGCCCATGACTATATTTATCTTGATGCAAAAGCAAGTGTAAACTTGGGTGCCTCACTAACAAACCTAATAAAATATTACAAAAACAGGAGGAACTTAAAATGGATCAGAGCACAAGCTTAACGCAGAATGTAGATGCACTTTTTTCTAATTTGGAGGGTTTTACTCAGAATGAAGGGCTTATAGGTAAGCCAGTAACACATGGAGATAAAACCTTTTTACCCGTGGTTTCACTTACCCTGGGGTATGGAAGTGGAAATTCAGCTTCAAAGGCTCAACAGGGTTCTTCATCCACAATATCTCCCAGCATGACCGGTTCCGGAAACATGGCTGGCGGAGCACTTGGCCTTGGAGCCAAACTCTGTACTGATGCGGTTATAGTAATAGACAAGGATAATGTCTCAATGCTTCAGATGACCGGAACTGCTACCGGACAGATAATGGATAAAATACCTCAGATAATATCAGGCATGTCCGGCAAACAGCAGCAGAGCGGACAGAACCAGACACAAAGCCAGGCACAGAATCAGCAGCAGAGCAGCACCCAGTCCCAGGCACATCAGGGACAAAGTAGGTAGTACCAAAATATTACAGAATAACCCCAGACGTTTTGTGAAAGAGTATTAATAGCATTGACGTTAAGTATTCTTTGACGAAAGAATAAATAAGGTTGAAGAAAACCTAAAATTTAACTGAAGGAGGTACCAAACCCATGCTATTTCTATCAGGGATATTCATTTCCTTGACGTTCTTATGAGAAATGCTGGGCTGGGCATTTTTATGGAAAAAGTAGAAAGAAGAGAGAAATCAGGCTTTGGAAGCTTTATATTACGCTTGGTGGTAGGAGCCGTTATACTTGCAATTACAGCCTTTATAACTCCGGGATTTACTATTTCCTCCTGGTTTTCACTGTTGGTTTCAGCCGTTGTATTAGCAGTGCTGGACTGGTTGGTAAATAAGATTTCAGGTATTAATGCCGCTCCCTTTGGCAGAGGTATATCGGGCTTTATTCTTGCCGCAATTATTATCTATGCAATAAAATTCATTGTTCCCGGCTACAACATCACATTGGTTGCTGCGCTAATCGCAGCCCTTGTTTATGGTGTGGTTGATGCAATCATTCCCGGTAGAGCAATGTAAGCTTTGAATCCTGGCGTAGGAAGAAGTCTCTTCAGACCTCTTCCTACGTCAAGCATAATTTGCGTGTATAAATTCATAAACCCGTGAGATAATATAAATAAAAAAAATGTCCCTCTTTGGGGACAAAATGTTAAATAATTTATTTGAATCAGTATGCCGTTATTTTAAGTATTCCACAAAATAGTATACTTATACCTTTATTTTCCGATTATTTTTTTCTTCAAAATCATTTTTTTATATCTTTACATTACCTGAAATATTTTTCAAATCCTCTGAGGCCTCATGGAGCAGCCTTGTAATCTGATCCAGATCCTTTATGGTTTTTGTTTGAACCTCCACAATATCCTGAATTCCCGATCCCGATGCTGCCGTTTCTGTCACTGTATTTGTTATAGAATCCACTGATTCTATAAATTGAACAGTTGATTCATAATGCTCATGGGCCTTATCGGCAGATTCCTTAATTGCCTGAGCCACAAGATTAACTGAGTCAATAATCTCAGCAATGCCCTCTTTAACCTCATTAATCCTTAATGCTCCGCTTTCAACACCCTCAACCCCAATATTCATTCTTTCAACAGCGAAGGTTATACTGGCCTGTATTTCCTTGATCTGACTTTTTATCTCTCCCGCCGATTGATTACTTGCATTTGACAGTTTTCTAATTTCATCGGCAACAACAGCAAAACCCTTTCCCTGCTGTCCTGCCCTATTGGCTTCAATTGCAGCATTTAGCGCAAGGAGGTTGGTTTGTGAAGCAATTTGGGTAATGGTATTGGTTATATCTCCAATCTTGCCTGAAGACTCTTCCAACTTTGTTATAGATGCCGCGATAGACCTGACTGTCTCATTGACAGTATTTATAACCAACTCAGCCTCTTCAACAGTTTTTTCTCTTGATTTGGCAACCTCTATTGCCTTCTTGCTGTCGTCAACTGCTTTTTGAGTCTGCAGAGTAACACTTTTTACATCGGTTATTAAACTATTGGTATCTAGAAGCTTACCTTTTTCATTATCTTTACTTTTTTTGATGCCGGATATTTTATGTACACTCTCACGGTTCTGACTAACAAGAACAGCCATACGCTGCTTCAGATTACTGATTTCATTTGAAGTGCTTCTGAACTGCTCAACCATTTTCTGCTGTCCGTCAAGAACATTGTTAACTTTCCTGCCCAGTCCTCCAATTTCCCCATCAGCCTTAATATCTGCCCTGACTGTAAGGTCTCCCTTTTCAACTCGTGATAGTATCGCTACAAGAGAGTTAATGGGCTTTGCAATTTTTTTAGAAAGCACCAGTGCAATTATCATACCTACTATTATTGATAGCAAGGTTACAGCTATAAAAATCCAGAATATGGCCGTTTTAATCTGCTCAGAGGTTTTTATATCCTCAGCAAGATAAGTGTTAAGGGAAAGCCTGAGTTCTACTATACTTTTCTCAAAGCTCCCCTGCATTTGTAATAGCTTACCATACCCGTCCGAAATAGCTCCTTCCTTAAGGATTTCACTTCTTTTGCTAATCTCGGCAGCCCCGGTATAGTACTCCTTAAGCTTACCCGATATATAATTCATTTCCTCAGCCTTATAGTCAGAAGCGGTGAGCTCCTGAAGGAGCTGCTCAATGTTGTCCTTCAAAGAATTTCTGCGTTCCTCGGTATTTTCATATGAAGAAGCAGAATATAGCAGCTCGGAATTGTATTGTGCAGTCCTCTGAAGCAGTTCCGACAGCTTGCTGAATTGGTCCAGCTCCACAATTAATTTCTTCATGCTAGATACCCTGTCAAAGTCAAAGGCCTGGGAATTATCAATTATCAAGCTATTGTTACCAGCTGCACTGGTGATCTTCTGCTTCAAATTCTCTATCTTTTCATTTACAGCCGTGGAATTTTTGTCGTCAAAAGGCGCAGCAGCTTCTGTTTCATTGGTCTGCAGATTACTAATCACATCTGCGAGTAAATTTTTTATATCAATAAAATCATTATTGCTTTCTACCGAATCAGAATTTATAAGCTTCAGTCTTCTATTTATGTCAACGATATCATTAAAAGCGGTATTCAAACGGGTTTTAAGACCATCTGCCTGTTGGTCTCTCAGTTCCTGAAGCTTCGAATAAATATCACCGTATAGCTTCTGAGTATTTTGGGTGAGCTCAGGAATGTTTTTTCCGTCAAAGACTGTAATACCCTCAACAATATTACCCGAATAAACCTCAGAGTATTGGCTGTTTATTGACTGCAACTTAGCGGCAATATCCTTATCCTTCTGACTTATACCTGAAGCAAGCAGTTCCCTTGCAAGCTTATCAATGCTTTGCCCGATTTCCTTAAATTCCTTGTCTTCCTTAAGCTGCATGGCTGTTACGCTATCAGCTGCAAGCCGCTGCCTTTTATAGGACAGCTCCAGCAATTCCTGCACTTTATCCAGATAGGCTCTGTTTACTTTTATGCTGTTTACAGAATTAATAACATTTCTGTAGCCAAAAAAGGAGATGGTCGAAGATAGAATCGATATAATTATTATGATGCTAAAAGCTCCTATAACTGTTCTTTTTACGTTCTTCATTGTAACCTCCGGTTTTTAAGTCAGCTATTATATAGTTTCTATATACATTGAGAAAATCCTTTATTAATTGTAGTATTATTCGCCAAAACCGTAGCTTATTTTCAAAATATAGATTAATTACGCTAATAAAAAAGGATATTTGCCTTATATGTAGAATTAATTATTTGCCAATATGCATCTTTTGTTTTATTCTTAATATTCCTACATATGATAAACTACTTAAAATTCTGGCTTTATTATACTTTGATTTATTTTCTGAAATATGGAAATAATTCCGGTATAACCAATTAACTATTATATATAAGCCTATACAACGAAAAATATTAATTTAGCCCAATACCGGAACGGTGGTTTATTTAAAATGAGTTTACATGGTATTCTAAAAAAACTGAATAAGAGCTACTCGGTTGTTGTTATTCCTTTTACGAATGATAATGTCAAAAGGCTGACCTTAAAAGCTCCCTTGCTTAAACTATTGCTTGTTATTCTTCTAGTATCTATTTCTACTACATTCATTGTTGCTTTAAACTATGTTGGTTCATCAGACGATACTCAGGCTGAGAAGGAGCAAATCAGCAAAGCCGAGCTAGAGCAGCAGGTTATGGATTTGACCCAAATCATCCAACAGCAGCGGCAAACCTTGACCTTTGCAAACAGCCGGCTTGAAGAGTATAAAGCCGAAAGCCTTAAGACAAAGGAAAAAATTGAGGAATTCACCCAGCTTTACACTAATATTACCGACAAATATATTGAAAAAACCAGTAGAGGTGCCTCCTCTGAAAGCAATAAAGTGAGCAATATTGTCTCCGAACTGGGCTCACTGAACAATATAGTTCTAGATTTAAGCAAAGGCTTTAGTTCAAATCAGCTGTTGACCTCTCAACTGGAACAGACTAATAACAAGCTGGATAAGTACTTTGATGCAATACCGACCTTCAAGCCTGCTAACGGGAGTATCTCCTCACCCTTCGGAATGAGAAATCACCCTATTAAAAAGGTCTATAAAAAGCACGAAGGAGTAGACATAACCTCTTCCAAGGGTGATCCTATTTATGCGGCTGCCTCGGGGACGGTGGAGTTTGCAGGATATTCAAAGGGTTATGG
>JAEZIV010000170.1 GCA_023436515.1 Bacillota bacterium | reverse complement strand
CCTTTTTGTGCAGTCCTCCTGCTGGTGGATTTTTGGTATAGATTTAACATTAAAACTATCCCCCCTGATTATCCATCTGCCGACGATTCTTTTTCTCACCATATATCTGAAACGCCCTTGGTTGATTTCCACTGTCAGCGTGCTCTCCGCCTACATTTGCTTTCAGATGCCCCTATGTATCGGAAGCATCGGGGGTACAGTCTTCAGCAGCAGGCTAGGCGAGCATATTTGCTATATCGCGGCCGTAATTTTAGCATATTATCTCTTTCAAAGATATGTGGCAGATACTCTTCGTAAGCAAATGGAGAAATCCACTAAATCCTGCGTCCTGCTCGGCGCTGTTCCGCTGCTTTACTATTTTTTTGATTACTTTACCACGATTTATTCCGATTTGCTTTATCGAGGCCTAAAAGAAGCGATTCGGTTTATACCCTCTGTGTTTTCAATCGCTTATTTTGTGTTTATTATCCTTTACAATGTCGAAATGCAAAAGCAGGTATGTGCCCATCGAGAACGGGATATGCTGGCAGCTCAGCTTCACGGTGTGCATTCGGAGCTTCTGTCCCAGCTGGAAATGCAGGATATTACTGCCGCCTACCGGAACGACATGCGCCATCATTTTGCGATTTTGCAGGGTTTAGCTTCCGAAGGTAATATAGAAAAGATCAAAACATATCTGAATATTGCACAATCCGATATAAATGCAATCACCCCCATTCGCTTTTGTGAAAATGAGACGGCCAATTTGATTTTATCAACCTTTTTTGCCAAGGCAAAGCATGCGGGAATCACAATGACGGTGGACGCAAAGCTACCGAGTTCAATACCTTTAAGTGACACAGAGCTATGCTCCTTGCTCTCAAACGGTCTTGAAAACGCCATCTTCGCTGCTGCAGCCTGCCTGGCTTCGGAGCGCAGGGGCATATCTGTCAAGGCCACGGTACATAAGGCCAATCTGCTGATTTCGATTGATAACTCCTTTGAGGGCGTCATTGTAATGAAAGACGGACTTCCCCAATCATCTCTTGAGGGACATGGCTACGGAACGCGCAGCATTGCAGCCATCGCCGATGCCCACGGCGGTCAGGCAATTTTCAGCGCCGAGGATGGCAAATTTACTCTGAAAATCATGCTTCCACTTAGGAAATGAGCCAAAAATATAAAAACAGTTGAAAAATTTGCCAAACATTCTATGGCAAAGTTAAAGAGCACGATAATAGAGGTAATATCAAATGATGCAGAATAAAGCTCTCAAACATGTTGTGGTTTGAGAGCTTTATTACGAACAAATTTGCATATATACTTATGTATTGATATTATATATTTATGTCTTGATACAATATATATTTTCAAATACAAATTCATTAACTAAAAATTCTTTGTTTTTATTGTTGAAACAATTAGTAGAAATCAATGTTACGCTACGCCGATAGTAAGAAGAATATTAGCATATATTCTTTTTTCACCAGTTGAAATAGCCAGGCGTACATTTGATTTGCAGCAGGCGTCGTAAAAATCAAACCTTTCCATGCCGCTTAACTCCATTCCTCCAAGAATTTCTTTAAATTCACTGAATATTGGCGGCTGCTCACTCTTGGGAAGCATAACTTCCGCTTTCTCAAAATTAACAACCTTACTTAAAACCTCAAGCACCTGAGTTACTTCTGGAATTCCACTTGTAAGTCCAAGATAGACTTTTTCTGCATCTCCACTTTTGGCGTTAAGGGGATAGTTGCCATCTGCGATTAGTATTTTATCGCCATGTCCGCAAAGCGAAAGAGCTTTCAGAATATCTGGATGAATACATGATGTTGTTAACATAATCAACCTCCTCGATTTAATTCTCGTTCTCCCTCAGCTTACCTAAAGTTCCACCCGGGTGCCACTTTACATATTCTTGTGGAGTAATTCCTCTTATACTTTGAAGTACTATACTCAAACCCTGAAGTACTAAAATTTCTGCAAGAATTGATGTACGTGGAGCTCTGTTTAATGTGTCACCTTCCTCCTTAAATCCAGCATAAAGGAACGTATCTCCTTGTTTAGCAAGCCATGAATCAGGATTTCCTGTAACTGAAATTACTTTGCATCCATTATTCTTAATGGCTTTCACTGTTGATTTTAATTCAATTCTTTCGCCACTGATTGAAATACAAATTACTACATCCCCCGGAACAAGCTGACCGCAGGAACCATGAACAGCCTCAGTCCCGTGAAGAAAATAGGTAGGTGTTCCAGTTGAAGATAGTAGTGATGCAATGTAGTTTGCAACATGCCCTGGCTTGCCAATTCCTGTAATATGGAGACGGTTTCCCTTTTTTTCTGCATCAAGTATTAATTCAACCGCCTTTTCATAACTTTCAACTTTGAGTGTTTTTATAAATTCATCATATTCTTCTTTTGCTACTTCAATAAAATATGCCAATGCATTTTGACTTTCTTTGTCTATCATATTAACCTCCATGAGCCGCACAGCGGCCACAAATTAGCTCTCCTTAGTTATTTTTTCAGTCCATCAAGTAGCGAAAAATCAAATTTTGAGTGTTCTTCTTTTTTCATTAATTCAACGACATCAGTAAGATGTGGCAATGAAGGCTGTGCACCCATTCTTGAAACAGTAATGGTAGCAGTATAGTTTGCAAAAGTCAAAGCCTGACTATGGTTCATTCCCAAGCATAATGCACTTGTAAAGGCAGCCACAAATGAATCACCAGCAGCTGTTGGATCCTTTACTTCTACTACATCAACACACGGCTGATAAACAAATTCATTTTGGTTTGCTACTACAGCCCCTGCATTACCAAGTGTTATCACTACGTTTTTTACCCCTTTAGAAAGTAGAGCGTTAACCACAGCTTTTACATCGTCCTGATTAACCGTTTTACCTGTCTTACGTATCTGTATACCCGTAAGGTCGGCTGCTTCATGTTCATTTGGGGATATATATGTCAGACAAGAAAGCAGTTCAGGTGAAAGTGGTGCAGAAGGAGCTGAATTAAGCATAACAGGAACACCCTTGTCAAAAGCATACTTAGCTACAATTTCATTAACGCTCATAGGAATTTCCAACTGCAAAATAACCATATCGTACTGGTCAATAGTATCCTTTAAAAAAGCAACATCCATATCAGTAATAGTCATGTTAGCGCCCGGTACTACTATTATTCTGTTTTTTGCCGAGTTCGACTTATCAACTTCAAGCAAAACATTTCCAACACCGGAGGAGACTTCTTTATCGGTAGAGATAAATTGAGTATTAATCCCAGACTCCAAACAGGAATTGATAAGAGTCCTCCCGAAATCATCATTTCCAACCTTGCCAACCATGGTGACATCAGCGCCCAGTCTGGCTGCTTGTACAGCCTGATTTGCTCCTTTCCCTCCAGGGGCTGTTCGAAAAGTTTTACCTAAAAAAGTTTCTCCTGAATTTGGAAATTTTTCCGTGCTTACTATTAAATCCATGACAAAGCTTCCGACTACAAGGATTTTTGGAGTTTTCATAATTTTATTTCTCCCTTAAATAAACTATAAATTTTTATCAGCTATGGCTATTTAGAAGCATACTTGCTTGCAACAGTACTCAGAGCTACTGCGCCCACCAGAATCACACCCTGAAAAATATATTGGAAAAATGTAGGAGCACCAAAAATAGCCAATCCGTTAAATCCTATTTGTATTATAAATACTCCAATGAAAGTCCCAAGAATATGGAATTCACCGTCTTTTAATGTTGCAGAGCCTAAGAATACTGCTGCAAACGCATTTATCATATATGTATCTGCTGCACCAGTAGTACCGCTGCCAATAAGAGATGCCAACAATATACCAGTGATTCCAGCAAAGAAAGCACTAATCATAAAGGAAATTGTCTTTACCATATCGACGTATATTCCTGACAATCTTGCTGCATTCTGATTTCCGCCTACTGCCTGGATCCTTTGACCTAATTCAGTACGGTTTAATACAACCCAAAGTATTACAAGGAGTACTACCATATATATAATATCTGCGGGTATAAGACCAAATAATTTAAATAAAGTTAGATTTAAGAACTGCTCAGGAACTCCGGTTGCAATAGGAGCACCACTTGAATAAGCGTAATTCAATCCTACTACAATACCACCAATACCAATCGTGGTAATAACTGAGCTAACCTTTGCCTTTGTGATAATCAAGCCGTTAACAAAACCTATGAAAAGGCACGCAATCAATACAACTGTAATTGCCACACCTATAGGAAGTTTTTGATTAACCATCAGACCAGTTACTAAAACACCTGCAAAACTGGCTACATAACCGATACTCATATCGAATTCACCAACAATTACAACAGCAGTCAATCCGCATGCTATGATTGCAGATAAAGATCCTTGGTTAAATATGTTTAAGAAGTTGTTAAAAGTAGCAAATGAGTTAGGTTTTAATATTGAAAAAACTAAAATCATTATAAATAGACCGATTAAAGTTCCATACTTGGAGGTAAATCTCAATGCCTTCCGTTTTTTTTCGTTTAGTGCTATTTGATTATTCATATGCAAATCCACCTTATTCTAATTGAATTTAATTTATTTAGCATGGGCGTAACTAAGTTTTAAAATTGAATCCTTAGTGATCATTGAACCTGTCAATTCTCCTGTTATCCTTCCTTCATTCATAACAATCACTCTGCTGCATAAGCCTGGAAGCTCTTCTACATCAGATGAAATTATTAAAAAGGAAGTACCCTTTACAGCCATTTCTTTTATAATATTATAGATCTCCGCTCTGGCACCAACGTCAACACCTCTGGTTGGTTCATCCATAATAATCAACTCAGGAGAACGTTTAAGCCATTTTCCTACAACAATCTTTTGCTGATTTCCACCACTCAAGTTCAATATATTTGTTTGTTCACTACTGGTTTTTACATGCAGGCGCTTTATAATGTCTTTTGATATATCAGCAGATTTCTTTGAATTAACAAATGGCAGCCATTTTATTGACCTAGTATAAGACAGATTTGGAAGATTGATATTAAAATTTACACTTTTATTTGAAATAATACCTTCGGTTCTTCGGTCCTCAGGAACTAACACAATTCCTTTATTAATAGCATGTTTAGGGTGTTTAGGGCTAAACAACTTTCCTTTATATAGCATCCTACCACTTTTAACCCTGTCCGCACCAAAAATCATTCTTGCAAGCTCAGTACGCCCTACGCCTACCAAACCAGTAAGACCCAAAATCTCACCTTTATATAATTTAAAACTAACATCTTTTACTTTCTGATTTGCGTAAATATTTTCAACCTGCAATAAAACATCTGTACTTTTAACTTTGTTTACTTCTGCTTTTGCAGTCGATAAATTAAAGCCTGCAATAACGTCTATTATTTGATCTTTAGTTATTTCACCTATACTCGAATAAAAAACCTTTTTACCATCTTTCATTACTGTGATTTCATCACAAATTTCCATGATCTCATCAAGGCGATGTGATACATAGACTATAGATATCCCCTGATTCTCAGTTAAGTCTTTAATTACATTAAAAAGGAGTTCAACTTCTGATTCTGACAGTGATGCCGTTGGTTCATCCATGGCTATTAATTTAGCATCCTGATATAATGCTCTTGCAATTGAAACAAGCCATTTATTTGCAACACTCAATTCTTTTAATTGAGTATTAAGCGGAACATTTAGTTTTAGCCTCTTTAGTACTTTTTCAACATCCTTGTGCATTTTTCTCCAGTTAATCATACCTAATGTTGTCTTTTTTGGCATGCCAAGCGTAATATTCTCAATGATATTGAAGTCTTCTACAAGACTTAGTTCCTGATGAATAAAGCTTAGCCCTAATTCTGTTGATGTGTGTGGATTCGGGATTTTCACCTCTTTGCCGTTGATATAAATTTCTCCACTGTCATGTGGCTGAACACCAGCCAAAATTTTTATCAAGGTAGACTTACCGGCGCCATTGGCGCCGATTAGTCCATGAACTTTACCCTTTTGAAAACACATACTAACATCATCCAGAGCTTTAACTGCAGCAAACGATTTTTTAATTCCCTTCACTTCCAAAAATGGAACTTCATTTTGCTCAATTAAGTTATTCATATGCTTATTCCTTCTCTGAGTAAATATAGTTTATTTACAATAAATTTATTCAATTGCCTCCGGATGATCTTTTATAAACTGATCTACAGTATCTTTGGTAACAACAATTGGAGGTACTTCTGCAGATACTGGCTCCCAATTATCATAGCCTGTATCAATTACCTGTTTAAGAATTTCAATTGCTTTTTCCGCTTCAGCTGCTGCATCCTCCCATGCTGTTGCAGTCATCCATCCGTCCTGAATTGCTTTTATAGCATCTGCGTTTCCATTTTGACCGAAAACAAGAACATCTTTTCTATTCTGTTGCTTTAATGAGGAGATAGCACCTAAAGCAGGATCATCCCATGAACCCCAAATTGCAAGCTTTCCAGAGTTTTCTGGATGAGATGCCAACCATGCGTTTGCATATTGAGCACCATCTTGTAATGTACCTGGTATTCTAACTTCATTTTTAGTTATTTTAATGCCTGATATATCCTTAAATATGTTATCAAGTTCTGCTTCTCTTTCTCTTGCTACTTGTCCTGTACGATATGTAAGAGCAAGGATATCACCTTCATCCCCTAATAGTTCTTGCATCATTTTAACAATCGGAACAGCGAATAATCCACCAGTACCATTTGTAACAACTACACCATCGCCCATTCCGCCGCCCCAAGTAGCAACTGGAATTTTAGCTTCTTTTGCTGCACGAAGACCTGTAGCAAGGGATGTAGTTGGGAATACCATGTCGATAATGGCATCAGCACCTCTAGTTACAAAGTTCTGAATCGCTGCGTTTGCTTCATCTGCGCTTCCATGAGCATCTGTTACACTTACAGTCCAGCCGTATTTAGCTGCTGCTGCTTTTAATCCCTTAATATAAGTTGCATTATTTGCATCTGAAGGTGAAATTGAAACTACTGCCAAGTCAAATTTACTGTCTGCGGAATTGCCTGAAGTGCTTGGGTTAGTTGATGAATCACCTGTAGAAGTGGAACCACAACCTTGAAGTAACATAGATACTGTCATTACAACTGATAAAAGACCTACTAAAGCTTTTTTCATAAAATATCTCCTCCTTAGAATCTATTGAATCTATTGAATTAATTAATTAATTCCTAAATTGTTTTGGGTATAAAACTTTTAATACCAGGTGCAAGGCAAAGTTCAGCAACCTGTAAGTTTTCTTTTGTAGTCCATGAATTGTACTTTGTCCAATTATTTGATTCATGACCAATTACAATTCTCTCCATTCTTCCATGTGCTCTTTTTAGAATTTCATCATATGCCTTCATCATGTTAGTTGGTGAACCTACTCCTAATCCTACCGGAACATATATACCATCATTATTAATTCCTGTAAGGTTCTCATCTACATATACCAAGTCACCGGTCACAATCCAATTATCGATTTCCCCATCTACAACATTTTCTACTTCTATCATTTGTGATGCATAGGTGTGCCCTTCATATGCAGGATATAGATGAATACCTGGCAAAATGTTTTTATACTCCCCATCTATTAAAGTTAAACGACCCTCTGCTAACTTCTTAACGGAGTTAACGATATCACCAGGGTTTAATGCCATTTGCAGACTTGAATACTTTTTATCCATACTCATTGCAGAAATCCAGCCCAATAGTTCTTTAGACTGCATATAAAAATGCGCATTTGGAAATGCATTCATATTGTTTATATGATCATAATGAGCATGTGTAAAGATTACAGTATCTATGTCTTCAGGCTTTAATCCGATATTGGCCAAGACCTTCTCTGGAGGCTGCCAATTTGTTATACTATCTCTTTCAGATAATTTTTTTGTGTACTCATTAGAATTATCAGTCCCAACATCAATTAAAATGTTATGTCCTTCACCGATAAGAGCTAAATAAGTAAATGCCAATTTGCGCGTTCCTTTGTTATGTTGTCCTGCCAATACGCTGCTAATTGCCTGAACCGGCACATAAGCATATTCAAGCAACCACATAGAATAATTTGCCATTATGTATTCTCCTTTTCTTTTACATATTATGTAAACTGTATATTTAGAAGTATACTATATACTGTTGACATCGTTTTTTATTTTCGTAAACGTTACGTAAACGTTTACGAAAAAGACATATTAGTAAATAATTATGATACTTTTATAAACTGAATTTTCCTGTAGATTTGCGTACAACAAGCTCAGCATGGAAAACTTCTGATGCGCTGAAAGATTCTTTATTTCCGTTAATTTGTCCCATCAATATCTCCACTGATTTCTGAGCTATCAGGTTTTTGGGCTGCCTCATGGTAGTAATAGAAGGATAAATCATAAATACATCATCATGTCCAATCAATGAAATCTCGTCAGGAATAGAAATCTTTGCTTCAGAAAGAGCTTGATAGCAGCCTAATCCTAAAAGATCATTTGCCGTAAATATAGCAGTTGGAAGTTCATTAAGTTTAAGAAGTTCTTTTGTACAGTCATAACTTGATTCTCCAGTAAAGCCAGCTTGTATCAACCATTCTGGGCGGAACTCAATATTATGGTCCTTTAACGCTTGTTTATATCCTTCTCGTCTCCCAATAAACGTATTCAACTCAGGAAGACCAGTTATATGGGCAATCTTTTTGTGTCCTAAATCAATTAAATGTTTAGTTGCATTATATCCTGATTCATAATTATCAATTGTAACAGATGGAAACTTTCTAAACTTTTTATCATTTCCAAGCATGCCAATCAATACAAATGGAAAACGCTGTTTATGCATTTTAGTAAGTAACGCCAAGCCCTCTTCGCTATCCATGAAGGAAGAAATTATAATACCATCTACTTGCTTGCTTCTAAGCAGGTTTATCATTTTAATCTCATTACCCTCTATATCGTCTGTATTGACGTAAATTGTGGAGTAATTATACTTTTTTGCTTCATCCTCAACATTTCTCAGCAATTCAGGAAAGTAAGGATTACATACATCTGGAATAATAAACCCTATTGTAGAAGTCTTTTTTAATACCAAACCTCTTGCTATAGTACTTGGGTGGTATTCAAATTCTTCAATGATACGTCTTATTTTTTCTACTGTTTCTTTTCCCACATCTGGCTTATTATTTAAAACTCTTGAAACAGTTGTAGTAGACACATTTGCTTTTTGAGCTATATCCTTGATTGTAATTTTCATTCGAATCCCCTAACCCAATAATTGATTATCGTCTCATCATATAATATATTCCGGTATCGATGACGGTATCGATGACGGTATCGATGACGGTATCGATGCCGTAAACGTTTACGTTAAATTAATAATAATCCTATATTTACATAAAGTCAATACATAAGATAGTAAAATTAAAAAATATTTTGTTAACTTATAAATGCCACTTGAAAAATCTATAAATGCAAAAGAAATGAAAAACAATTACTGATTTTACTACAAAAGATGAACCATAGACAATTATGTTATATAATAAATCATGTTAGGTTTTGTATCCTGATATGTACATCACAATAATGGGAGGGTAACAT
>JAEZIV010000070.1 GCA_023436515.1 Bacillota bacterium | reverse complement strand
TAAACTATATCCTTCTTCATAAGCTGATTTGTAGATGGAATAAAAATGGCTCCAAGCTTCATTGCCGCAAAGGCGAAAAAGTAGAACTCATATCTCCTTCTTAAAATGAACATGATCTTGTCGCCCTTGGAGATACCTTGTGCCTTGAGGTAATTGGCTGTTTTATCCGACCAGTATTTCAGCTCACTGAAGGTAAACTTCCTTTCTCCACCATGGTCATCACACCAGACCAGAGCCAGTCTGTCAGGTTCCCTTAAGGCATACTCGTCGATAATATCATAGGCAAAATTAAAATTTCCAGGTATATTCAACTTAAAATTATTGCAGAAATCCTCATAGGAGTTAAATTCTGCTTTTTCAAGGTACTTTATATCAAGGCTCATAATCGTATATCCTCCCATACTAACTCATTAATTTTTATTCATGAAAATAAATGGTACGTTTACAGTAAAATAATTGTTAGAAATTTTGCTACCTTGCCGTCCAATGCCACCATTTTATGAGGAATTAAAGAGTTATAATACAGGGAGTCACCGGGTTCCATATCAAATACTTCCTTCCCAATAATTACTCGCATTCTGCCTTCGAGACAATAATTAAACTCCTGACCCTTATGGGAGACCAGATCAGGACTGCTGTTGGGGTCAAGTACCACGTACATGGGTTCAATTTTTCGGTTAGAATATTTATAAGCAAGGCTTTCAAAGCTGTATTGGTCATATCTTTCAACTCTCAGCCCTTCTCCCTTTTTAACAAAACATATATCATGAAGCTTTGGTGAAGTACCGGTCAGTATCTCAGTCATATCAACATGATAATAGTCGGCGAGCTCATACAGAATACTAACAGGTATATCGTCCTGTGCATTTTCATATCTGTCATATTCATCATTGTTTATTCCAATAGCTTTGGCTACTTCTCCTTGAGAATATCCCGCCAGTAGTCGCAAGCCCTTAATTCTGACTGCAATATCTTTTACCTTCTCGTTCATAATAAACTCCTCCATTTTGCTTAAATATAGCTTTATATATTATCTGCAGACTGCTTTCAGGCATACCGGTACAACAGCACCCTTCAAAAGTTATACACCTAATGATCTTGAAAACATTAAAAGACTTGTTACTAAAATAAAATGCAGCTGGAACAAATACATTTTTATTCCAATAAGTAAACATTTTTATTATAGCACAAGCCTTTAAAATGCCGCAATAACTATATATTCTGACAAAATCTCAATGGAGCTTGTAAGCAAATTAGTCCCTGAATTTTTTTCTGATGGAGGGAAACAGCCAAAAGCCCAGAGTCATGGTTATAAGACATGCTGATATACCGAAAAGTGAGGGTAGGGATCTATAAAACAAATCAACAAAGGTTACATCGAAGGTATTCTCTACATATACAGCGGAGTTTATAACGATATATGTAAAAAAGAAGGCAATACCCAGCAGTTGAAAAATATAGTGCTGTACAAGGAGATTTACAGCACAGCCGGCAACAAGTATGATAAAAAAAACTGCTATTGAATAAGAAAACACTGATGTCATATTAACCCCCATATCGCCGCTACCGCAGCGTCACAAATAGTAATGAAAAGACACATAGTGGCTTTTCGCTGTGCGAAGAACATCGATGTTTGCATTAAACTTTGCTTCGCACTTTTCAAGCTAACCTCCGAGAAAACAAATTAGCGCCGGATATTTTACAAATATTGTAATACATCCAGCGCATATGTTCAATTATTTCTCAGTAAGGGGCAATTACTTATAGCTTCAGCTTTTGCTTTAGCTGGGTACCATAAAACCTAATAAACAAGGTATATATATAATCATACACAATAAACACAATCTCAAGTATACCTGCAATTATGTAAACTGGAGCAGGAATACTCAATCCGCTAAAAATTATTTCCTTTAAAAAAATAAAACCCAACGCAAGACAGATATTAAAATAAACAAGCTTCAGTACATATTCAATAATTCTGCTACTTATTTTCTCAACATATAGCTTAATTAAACCATATACACCGAAGAACACAATAAATGGAATAACCTCCAGCCTTGGTACAATAAGTGTTGATAAAAGTGCAGAAGCCAAATAAAAGACCCATCCGGCCTTAGTACCAAACTCAATAATGATAACCGCCATAAACAAAGAGCTTAATGCATACAAAGACAATTTACTTGTGGGCAGGGTAGCTGCCAAAAAAACTGAAATGACTGTAAATGCCAAGAGAATACCGCTCAGTGTTATTCTTTTAACTCTTGAGCCATTGTTCATTGAATATAACCCTCCATGCTGTATCTAAGCTAATCACTTATCCTGGAAATGTACTATAATAACGTTAACTTTTAGCAACAGCCAATCAGGTCACCGCCAAAGCATTCACACATAGAATCTGAGCACCATGCGCACATACACATGTCGCAAAAGCTCGGACCGGCACCATATCCTCTGCTATTAGCATTTCCTCGATACATATTATTACTTGCATTCATTCTATTAAGCGCATCTCTGTATTCATAATTTGAAGGGTCCATATTACAGGCCTGACGAATATTCATAACCGCTTCGTTGTACCAGCCTTTTTTCATAAAAATCAAGCCACGGAGATAAAACCATTCGGCATTCTTAACTGATATGCTCTCAAGCAACGCTTCGGCAGCTGCAATATTCCCACTGTTTATATGCATTCTGACCTGTCTGAAGCTGCCATCTCCTGCACCCTGACCACCGCCAGCAGAAGCGCTTCTACCGCTCCAGCCATTACTGCTTTTGACTGTCTGACCTTTTCCGGATAAATACTCATAGGCTTCATTAACTTCTCTAAGCTTTTCCTCGGCCAGTTTTGAAAGAGGGTTATCCTGATACTGGTCAGGATGATACTTTTTTACCTGCTCACGATACGCCTTTTTTATTTCTTCTTCTGATGCTCCTTCACTTATTCCCAGTACCTCATACGGATTCTTCACAATTCCCACAACTCCTCTGGCATAAAATTTTATCTGTCTTACTTAACATTCCCATATATATGATGTTTTCCAAAATACCTTTATTCTCCTTTATATCTAGCAGAGCAAATGCCTTTGACGCCTCTCCAAGGCAGTATAGCAAGGTAAATTCTACCTGCTCCTTAATTCTTGTCTTGAAAGACTGTACATCCTCTTTTTCATTTTCAAACTTAAACTGAAGCAGATAAGGGTTGTAGCTGGAGCTTTTCAGATCCTTCTCAAGATCATCAAATGCATCAATTAAATAGATCCATTTCCCAATATTATAACCCATCCATCTCAAAATCTGTCTGGTGTTATCATCAAGCTTTTCATAGTCTAAAACAGTTTCCATAAGCCTTGCAAAAGGCTCAGCCGCCTCATCCACCGAGGAACATCCAGCTTTCTCCAATCTGGACAAATCGTCGAGTCTCTGAATTATTATATCACATTTATCTGCGTATTCTACCGTCAACTTTTTATATGCCGACTTAAAAATCGCCATTCCGGCAAGAGCTGCTTTGGACCTGTCATCCTTCCATTTATCCTCTATATTATTATACGCCAGAATAATATTTATGTCGGATGAATAATCTACTATATCATTGTAGGTTACAAAATGCTTCTTCACAGGGTGAACCATACAGCGCTCTTTAATTAGCTTGGTCTCGACATTCATAACAGAACCTAACAGCAAAGCCATAAAAGCCGCATCATAGGTAAGAGTCATCCTTTTTAATTGTCCGTGTCTTTTACCGATAGACTTGCAAACACCGCAGTAATAAGCACGATAGATGTCAAACTCCTTTATTTTAAGCTCCGGTTTTTCAGGCATAATATAACCGAACAATTTTTCCTCCACAGGGCTTTTTATTTTATGGCTAAATAATTTAATTAATACTAACACATAATTGTTACAAAACTATTAACATTTTGAACGTATAGCTTAATATTATTAAAATCAGCAATAACTAATTTAACAAATAACAAAGTCTCATAAAAAAGATACACCTTTAGTGTACCTTATTTTAATTGCTTTATTGAAGTTTTTGAACAACCAATACATCCAATGCAAATAATTATTTCTTCGTCCCATAATTCTTAGAAAACTTGTAATATATGATTATATACATTGCCAGAGCAAATAAGGTACATGCTACAGCGAGACCAAGTGCTATATTTATAGCTATTGCAGTATAGCTGTTATTAAGTCTGTCCAGGCTCAATATAATTGTTGCCAATATGGCAAAGTAGAAAATAACAGTAGCCAGCTTACCATACCAGTTGGCCCCAATAACTGTTTTACCCCTTCTATATAGCATAATTCCGCCGGCCAACATCAGAGATTCCTTTATTATTACTACTATAAGTACAATTATTGGAATAAAATTATGGAGCACAAGAAAAACAAGAGCAGTAATCTGCATTAACTTGTCTGCCAAAGGATCAAAGAACTTCCCCCATTTGGTTATCAGGTTGTATTTTCTGGCTATATACCCGTCAAGTACATCTGTAAAACCGCCAAATGCAAAAAGGAACATTGCAGGTAGATATTCACCAACATATAAAAAATAGCCTAAAACAGGGACAATCAGTAGTCTTAAAAGAGTTAACATATTTGGAATATTTTTTCTCACCTGCACACCACCCGGTTATTTAATAAAATTTTCATAATTTTATGGAATCAACGAGCATCCTAAGTTTATCATACAATATTCTTGAAGTGCAATGTTTTCTCGAATTAAATAAAAACAGTATGAATTGCTGTTTTAACTTCTATTCTATGTCCTCTACAGCATTTTGAGCAATGATATTATACAGTCTCTCGTTATACTTGTGCAGATTTATTGGCTTCAAATCGGTATTTGTCCATACGTGCAAGGTTTCTCCGGTGGTAATGGGAGTATCCATGTTTGCCTCTTTGAATACCTCATAATAAAAAGTCAATCTGGTTTTTGTATAAGCTCTGACACTGGTGCGTACCACTATCTTATCTTCATAGGTGGATGAGCTGATGAACCTGCACTTCAATTCCAATAGAGGTAAAAGGATGCCTTCCTTTTCAATCTCAGAATAGGAGATTCCATTTTGCTTGATATATTCTGTTCTTCCGGCTTCAAACCAGACAGGATAATTGGAGTGATGAACAATCCCCATCCGGTCTGTCTCTGCATATCTTACGGTCAAAGGTATATCAACATACTTCAATTATTTCATTCCCTTCATTTTACGTAATAAAAGACAAATTGTTGCATGTATTAAAAAAATACTTTATTAATACTACACTCTGTAAAATTTTGTTTATAAGTAGTAAAAGCCCCGGGCATTAAGCGCGGAGCTATCTATTTTTCGTTCCTTATCAATAACCCGTTTCAATTATTACACTGTGGGCTTCTTCCACTTCCGCCTCAGGAACAAGTACTTCAAAGTAATTATCATTGTTTTCATGATTCTTGCTAATGGGCCTAAGTTTAACAAGAATACCTTCATTGGACAAAAGCTCCTGCAGCTGATTTGCTACCTCTTTGCTTTGGGCCATATATACCACTGTCCACATTATCATCTACACTACCTTTCAAATTGTTATTCACCGCATTGAATAGTGCCATATCTGCAATAAACAGTGGCTTTGCCTCTAATTTTTATCGCAGAAGTATTTTCAGTAAATTGTGCTATGAGCAATTCACCTTTATCCAGCTTCTCGGTATGATGAAATTTAGTATCCCTACCACGTGTTAAACCGATAATCGTAACTCCATTTTCGTTTGCTTTAACTGCTACGTATTCACCGGAAATTTTGTCCTCCAGGTTGTCCATTTAACCACCTCGACATTTATATTATATTATTTTCCACCAAAAATCAATATTAAGCACCGTTATTTTATACTTATATTCTCCTTGCCCAGCCTAAATTCAAGTTCCTCTATTAAGTCATTATTGACATCAATCCAGTATTGCCTGTCAAGTTTTTTATATTTATCCTCATTTATTTTTTTAATAAAGGTTGGAGTCGAACCATTGAAATATTTTAACAATGCCACCAGAGAGCTGCTTTCTTCCCTGGTTAACTCTCTGTTAAAATTCAAATATATTCCCTTTTCATCAAGGCTTTTTATCGGAAGTACCTCTTCACATATTATTTTGGGCTGTTCATCCTCCCTGATGCTTAGTCTGCCATTTACAACTACTATACTCTCCTGTTGAAGCAGCTGTGAGAATCTTTCATATATTGTCGGAAATACTATTAGCTCCATAGTACCATATAGATCCTCAAGTCCAATAAAAGCCATAAGGTTATTATTTTTGGTAGTCTTGGTCTTTCTTGATACAATTATACCTCCTACTGTAACTTTCATGGAGTCAGAGAGTTTCTTCAGTTCTATCTCAATATCACTGCTATCCTCTTCGCCTCCTCCAAGCTGCATATCTTTGCTGAACAATGTAACATTTCTGTCAAGAATACTTTGATACTCACTTAAGGGATGCCCAGATACATAAAGGCCCAGCATCTCCTTTTCCATTGCAAGCATTACATTCGGTGGATATTCCTTGATATCAGGGTAATCTTCAACTAATGAATCCTGAGATTCCTGAATCAAATCAAAAATGGAGAGCTGCCCCTCAATACTGCGTTTTTTTGATTGTGCAATACCGTCCAAAAATCGTTCATAAACTGCCATAAGCTTTGATCTGAATATATTTAGGGAATCAAAGGCACCGCTTTTAATCAGACTTTCTATACATCTTTTGTTTATTTCCCGCCCTTCTATTCTTTGACAAAAGTCCAAAAAGGTGGCAAATGGACCATTTTGCATTCTTTCTGAGATCATAGACTGAATTGCATTCTCTCCGACATTTTTTATAGCTGCCAATCCAAATCTAATCTTCTGATTAACAACAGTAAATCTCACATTACTTTCATTTACATCAGGCGGCAGAACCTTTATGTTGAGAGCCTTGCATTCATTGACATATTGTGAAACCTTGTCGCTGCTCCCAAGGAAGCTGTTCAAGGAAGCTGCAAGAAACTCCACAGGATAATAATGCTTGAGCCAGGCCGTCTGATAGGCAACAACTGCATATGCTGCCGCATGGGATTTATTAAAGGCGTAACTCGCAAAATCCATCATTTCATCAAATATTTTATTGGCTGTAAACTCATCGACCCCATTTCTTACAGCACCTCTGACTATCACATTACCTTCCTCGTCAGTTATTCCATATATAAAGTTTTTACGTTCCTGTTCCATTACAGATATCTTTTTCTTTGACATTGCCCTTCGTACAAGATCGGATCGTCCATAGGAATATCCTCCCAGTTCCCGTACTATCTGCATTACCTGCTCCTGATATACCATACAGCCATAGGTTACGTTGAGTATATTCTCAAGGAGCGGATGGTGGTACCTGATTTCCTTTGGGTTGTTTTTATTCCTTATATAACGGGGTATCTGATCCATTGGGCCCGGTCTGTACAAGGATATTCCGGCTATAATATCCTCAAGGGAGCTGGGTTGCAGTTCCTTCATAAACTGAGTCATTCCGGCGCTTTCCAGTTGGAATATCCCTACAGTCTTACCCTCACCAATCATCTTGTAAACTTCAGCATCCTCGTAGCTTATTTTATTTATGTCAATTTCCTTGGAATGACCTTGTTCAACGAGACTAACCGCATCTCTAATTACCGTTAAGGTTCTGAGCCCTAAAAAGTCCATTTTGAGCAGCCCAAGCTCTTCGAGCAAACCCATTGTAAACTGGGTTGTGACATTATTATCATTTAGCTGCAACGGTACATATTCAACTATTGGCTCCTTGGATATAACCACTCCCGCAGCATGTGTGGACGCATGTCTTGGAAGCCCCTCCAGGCTAATTGCAGTATCAATAAGCATTTGGGAATCCTCCTCAAGCTCGTACTTTTTCTTGAGCTCGGGATTTATTTCCAGTGCCTTTCCAATATTCATTCCTATCTGGAAGGGTATCATTTTTGCCACTAAATCCACATCACCGTATGGGATATCAAGAGCCCTTCCAACATCTCTGATGGCTGCTCTGGCCGCCATGGTTCCAAAAGTAATGATCTGTGAAACCTTCTCCTTTCCGTACTTGCTTATTACATAATCAATAACCTCCTGCCTTCTCTCATAGCAGAAGTCAATGTCAATATCGGGCATACTTATTCTTTCAGGATTGAGAAAACGTTCAAAAAGGAGATTGTATTTAAGGGGATCAATGCTGGTTATTCCAAGGCTGTAGGAAACCAGGCTTCCTGCTGCCGAACCCCTGCCGGGTCCAACCATTATGCCATTATCCCTTGCATATCTTATAAAATCCCAAACAATGAGAAAATAATCCACATAGCCCATTTTGTCAATAACAGAAAGCTCATATTCCAGCCTTTGTACAGTATCCTCTCCGCAGGCTTCTCCATACCTCTGCCTTAAGCCCTCAAAACACTTTTCTCTCAGATATTCATAAGGAGTATAACCCTCTTCCACTGTAAAGCTTGGTAAGTGGAGCTTCCCAAATTCCAGCTCTACATTGCACATTTCTGCAATTTTAACGGTGTTTTCAAGGGCCGTTTCAACGTTGCGGAAGCTTTGATACATTTCCTCCGGAGATTTAACATATATTTCGTCAGTATTAAACCGCATTCTGTTTTCGTCATTAATTGTTTTTCCGGTCTGAATACACAACAATATGTCATGGGATCTTGCAGACTCTCTTGTAAGAAAATGGGCATCATTGGTAGCAACCAAAGGTATTCCAAGCTCTCCGGACAGCTTTATAAGCTGCTGATTTACAATGTTTTGATCGGTAATACCATTATGCTGTAATTCCAGATAAAAATTGCCCTGACCGAAAATACCATTAAGTTTTTTAGCCAGTTCAGCAGCCTTTTCATAGTCATTATTAAGAATTGCAGTGGGAATATCTCCTGACAGACAGGCACTTAAAGCTATTATTCCCTCGGAATACTTTTGGAGTGTTTGATAATCGACCCTCGGCTTATAGTAAAATCCCTCTGTAAACCCCAGGGATACTATTTTCATCAGATTCTTATAGCCTGTTAAATTCTTAGCCAGCAGCACAAGATGCCCATAATCAGAGTCCTGACCAGGTTGTTTGTCCTGCATGGTTCTTTTGGCTGTATATACTTCGCAGCCCAGAATGGGCTTAATTCCATTTTTCTGTGCTTCCTTGTAAAACTCAACAACACCGTACATAACACCATGGTCTGTAATGGCCACACTGCTCATCCCAAGCTCTTTAACCCTCTGAATTAAATCCTTTATTCTGTTCGAACCATCCAGAAGGCTATACTCTGTATGTACGTGCAAATGTACAAAGTCTTTCACTCTTTACCTCCGATTTGAACCACATGTGGCTGATATAAAAATTCATATTCTTTGTATTCACATAAATTATACCATAGATCAATACATTATTTATTTAAAGATCACAACACGTTGTATGGGAAATAAAGTAAATTATGTTATTTTTATGGTAAAATATTGCCGAGGTGAGAGAATTTGGAATACTTAGTTAAAAAATTGAATACCATTGTAAGATTTCTCAAAAGTAACGGTATGCTGTCAATGGATTTGCTCTACAGATTTTACTACATGAATCTGTTCGGTTCCAAACTATATTACAAGCATAAAATAGAATCCTATCACTCCTGCGCTTTCTGCAAAAACTTAAAGTATGATAAGATTATTAAAAAGTATGTATGCGCAAATGGCACATATGAAGCCTGCAGCTTCTTGCTACCCTGTATAGTGCCCGACCCCACCTTTATGCTTGGACCATCCTATATTGAAGAAGAGGAAAATATCCCCTGGCTGTTTAAGGAAACCTGCCAGAATTTTGAGATTCTTGATATGGATAACTACTTCAGAAATTTTATAACCTCAGATATAAACTCAAGTGTTACGCGATTGGAAGCCCTTGAGGGCATACTGCTGGGCAGCTGTTCAGGAGATATACCATGTCATATCTGCGCTTGTGTCAGTAAGGAAGCCTATACCCAATGCAAAAACACAGCAAAAGCAACGGAATGCGGCAAATGCGGAGCTATTTATGACAAGCTTAATGGAATTTATTCTTCAGCTAATAAGCTTTCCAACGTTTCTTAATGAACCAACCCTAATGAACCTCTCTTAAATAAGTCCATTATATACCTGGCAATTAACGTTCATATATGCTTATTACAAGCTTTTCATTTCTGCATACCCTTATTCTTCTCTACAAAGGCCTTACAGGCTTCTCCGGAGGACTGTAAAACTACCAGGGACGGAATTTGCTTTGA
This sequence comes from Bacillota bacterium, assembly GCA_023436515.1. GTDB lineage: Bacteria > Bacillota > Clostridia > Acetivibrionales > DSM-1351 > Ruminiclostridium. The sequence goes on along the minus strand of JAEZIV010000070.1, from coordinate 1,891 downwards.
CTTAAAACCAAAAGCCCTGCATCCGTAGGGCATATTGCTCTCCCAAGTTATATAAAAATATTTGCAATTACGGCAATTAATCTTGTCTCTACTCATATCACCTTTTTTCAACCTGTTTTGTTGATATTACTTTTACTCCTGTTCCTGCTAAATTATCTGATATTATCTGATGAAACTCAACCGGCGCTATCAATTCAAGCCTTCTGAGCTCAGCAGCAGCTTCCATGAGTTTATCCTTTGGTATAGGCCTTTCACTTCTTACACTGACAAGAGGAAGCTTCCCCCCAATCACCTTAACTGTTGATGTAAGGCTTCTTTCGGGACATTGTACCTCCTTTTGGGCATAAGTCCTGCCATTTGTACATAATGCGTTTTCAACCTTCTCCACCTTATTTTTCTCATCAATTATTACATTCATTCTACAGCCATTGGGGCATATAATGCATACTATTTCTTTATTAGTCTTCATTTATGCTGACCTCCAGTTCAGTTAGCTTTTGAACCTCAGCTGCCTTCAGTTTTATCCTGATCATATCGGCAGGATTCAAGGCAGTAAAGCTTCTTTTCTTTATCACTCTGTCCCCGGCTTTGAAAAGTACCGCTTTATTTCTGTCAGGCTGTACAACTCTCATTGAGAAGGTAATATCACAGCCAACTGTAATCTGCTGGGGAAGGACGTATCTGATTCCCTTACCTGCTTTGACATTAATGATATTTGTCTCTGCTTTAGTCAGTCCAGGCGCAATGTCGTATCCACCTTTATCCTCGGACTCTCTTATTCTTTGAAGGTACTCAGCCGCTGAGCTTGCTGCAAGCTCGCCCTCAGATGACACATGGTCTTCAAGATCATGGACCTGTAATACATTGCCACAGGCAAATATCCCCGGGACACTGGTCTGCAGATTTTCCCTAACCCTTGCACCTCCGGTAACCTGATCAATTTCTACCCCTGCATCAATAGATAATTCATTTTCAGGTATCAAGCCGACAGAGAGTATAAGGGTGTCACACTGATACTTTCTTGAGGTACCGGGGATGGTAGCTCCATTTTCATCTACCTTTGCAATTGTAACAGCTGTTACCCTTTCTCGGCCTTCCACATTAGTTACTGTATGACTAAGCAGCAAAGGTATGCCAAAATCCTCAAGACACTGGGTAATATTTCTCTGAAGCCCGCTGGAATAGGGGAGTTTTTCCACTACAGCCAACACCTTTGCGCCCTCAAGGGTAAGTCTTCTGGCCATTATAAGGCCAATATCCCCCGAGCCAAGTATAACTATGTTTTTTCCCACCATAACATTTCTAAGATTCACAAGATTTTGAGCCACTCCTGCTGTGAAAACCCCCGCCGGTCGGGTTCCCGGTATGCAGATAGCTCCTCTCGTTCTCTCCCTACAGCCCATGGCAAGGATAATTGCATTTGCCTGATATGTTTGTATTCCCTCACGGCTTATGGTTGTTACTGTTTTATCCCTACCGATATGCTGCACCATAACCTCGGTTACTATTTCTATTCCTGCCTGTTCAGCCTGGTCTGTAAAGCGCTTTGCATACTCCGGTCCCGTGAGGGCCTCATTAAATCTTACAAGCCCAAAACCATCATGGATGCACTGATTAAGTATACCTCCGGCAACAGCTTCTCTCTCTAAAAGCAGTATATCATCTATACCTCTTTTTTTTGCCTCTATCGCAGCAGCAAGTCCGGCAGGGCCGGCCCCAACAATAATTAAATCCTTTTTAGTCATAATCTTATCTCCACTTTCAGTTATTTAACATGTCCGGTAAACAGTGTGGAATTACTACCTCTTAAGGTTACCTGTTCAGGCTCAATACCCTTCAGCTCTTTAAGAATGTCAACAATCCTTGTGAGACAATAGCCTCCCTGACAGCG
>JAEZIV010000050.1 GCA_023436515.1 Bacillota bacterium | reverse complement strand
TCTATGCCCTGTCCTATTCTGATAGGACCGGAACCCAGTACGAGTATTTTCTCTCTATCGGATTGCTTTACCTCTGAATGGTCATCATAGGTTGAGTAGTAGTAAGGGGTAGCAGCCTCAAACTCTGCTGCACAGGTATCAACCATTTTGTAGGCGGCTGTTATTCCCTGCTGCTTTCTCAGCTTTGTTATTTGCTCCTTTGTCGAACCGGTCAGACGTGCAATAATTCTATCTGTAAAACCCATTTTCTTAGCCTTTTTTAGTATTTCACCATTCAACTGCTCAAGAGAATAAGCTTTTAGTTTTTCCTCCATCAAAACCAATTCCTTGATTTTACATAGGAAGAAGTAATCTATTTTAGTTATTTCGTGAATTTCCTCAAGAGTTACAGATCGACGAATGGCTTCGGCTATAACAAATATTCTCTCGTCATTTATATCTGAAAGCTTACGTACAAGCTCGTTTCCGTCCAGCTTCTTGTAAATGTCGTGTTCAAGGGTGAATATCCCAAGCTCCAGTGAACGGATGGCCTTCATAAGTGCAGCTTCAAAGGAGCTGCTTATGGACATTACTTCTCCTGTAGCCTTCATCTGAGTGCCTAGAGTTCTCTTGGCTTTTACAAACTTGTCGAAGGGCCATTTTGGTATTTTCACAACTACATAATCAAGTGTTGGCTCAAAGCACGCATAAGTTTTTCCGGTGACTGCATTCTTAATTTCATCCAAGCCGTAGCCTATTGCAATTTTAGACGCCACCTTTGCTATGGGATAACCTGTTGCCTTTGAAGCCAACGCTGAGGAACGGCTAACTCTGGGATTTACCTCTATAACCGCATATTCAAAGCTTGTGGGATGCAGGGCATATTGAACGTTACAACCTCCCTGAATTCCCAATTCTGATATGATTTTAAGAGCGGAGGTTCTGAGCATCTGATATTCCTTGTCAGCCAGAGTCTGGGACGGTGCAACCACTATACTGTCACCTGTATGTACTCCAACCGGATCGATATTTTCCATGTTACATACGGTTATAACATTGCCCTTGCTGTCACGCATTACCTCATACTCGATTTCCTTCCAGCCTGAGATGCATTTTTCGATTAGCACCTGATGTACACGGCTGAGTCTTAGCCCATGACCGCCAATTTCCCTTAGCTCCTCTTCGTTATTAACTATTCCACCGCCGGTTCCTCCTAAAGTATAGGCTGGCCTGACTATAACAGGATAATCAATTTCCTTTGCAAAGGCCACTGCATCTTCAATTGTGGTAACAACCTTACTTGCAATACAAGGCTCTCCGATGCGCTCCATAGTGTCCTTAAAGTCCTGCCTGTCCTCTGCCATTTTTATTGCTTCGGTAGCAGTTCCCAGGAGCTTAACACCCTGTTCAGCAAGAAATCCGCATTCAGCAAGCTCCATAGCCAGGTTAAGCCCCGTTTGACCACCAAGGGTGGGCAGTATGCTGTCGGGCTTTTCCTTAATAATTATATTCTTTACAACTTCAGCTTTTAGCGGCTCGATATATACCTTGTCTGCTATATTTGTATCGGTCATTATTGTAGCAGGGTTACTGTTTACAAGTACAACCTCTATTCCTTCTTCCTTAAGTGCCTGACAGGCCTGTGTACCCGCATAGTCAAATTCAGCTGCCTGACCGATTATGATAGGTCCTGATCCTATGACCAACACCTTGTGAATATCCATACGTCTTGGCATTCTACTCTCCATTCTGCCGCCATGCGGCTATATAGTGTTAAAAACATTGGTGTAAAACACACCCGGCTTATGCTTTAGATGCATCAATCATCTTTATAAACTCATCAAAGAGATAAGCAGTATCTCCAGGCCCCGGTGAAGCCTCAGGATGAAATTGAACGGTGAACAGTGGTGCATGCTTGTATTTAAGTCCCTCTACAGTTCCGTCATTCATATTAATGTGGCTGATAGTCATTATTTCAGGATCAAGGGATTCCTTAACTATTGTATAGCCGTGATTCTGTGAGGTAATATAGGTCATATCCTTTTCAATATCCTTAACAGGATGGTTGCAGCCTCTATGTCCGTACTTCAGCTTTTCAGTATTTGCGCCATTGGCCAGAGCTGTCAGTTGATGCCCCAGGCAGATACCAAACATGGGCTTTGCTCTTATCAGCTTTTTGATATTTTCTATCTGAAGCTGGCAATCCTTCGGGTCTCCGGGGCCATTTGACAGCATAATTCCATCAGGCTCAACTGCCAGAACCTCCTCGGCTGTTGCAGTGCAAGGGAATACATACACCTCGCAGTTTCTTTTTTGCAGGGATCTGACTATGTTCTTTTTAAGACCATAGTCCATCAACGCTATTCTGTAACCCTCCCCGCTGTAATGCTTCACCTCAGGTGTAGTAACCTGCAATACCGGATTTATAATGGTATAACCCTTTACCTCGGCGATTTTCTCTTCAATTTGGTCAAGAGTCTCACCTGTTACAATGGTACCCTTCATGGTTCCCTTGTCTCTTAATATTATGGTGAGGGCTCTTGTATCAATACCTTCAAGACCAATTATCTCATTCCTTTTCAGGTATTCATTCAAGGATTCTATTGATCTCCAATTGCTGGGAGTTTTACACAGCTCCCTCACTATGAATCCCTTAACCTGTGGCTTAAGGGATTCAATATCATCAAAGTTTACTCCATAATTACCTATAAGGGGATAGGTCATACATACTATCTGTCCGCAATAGGAAGGGTCTGTCAAGACTTCCTGATAACCCGTCATACCGGTGTTAAAGACTACTTCACCTAAGACCTGTCCTTCCATTCCAAAGCTATTACCTTCGAAAACTGTTCCGTCTTCAAGCAGCAAAAATGCCTTCATTTTAAACCTCCATAAAATCACATTTTATCTTTCACTTAAGGCTTTATTTAAATCTTCTTTCATTCTGATAACTTCAGCTCTCGACGCATCGGCAAATTTTTCTTCGCTGTACTGGTGCTTCCAATTCTCCGACATATAGGCACACATAACACTTCTTGAAGCATTTACGATTGCCCCGAGACCATCCTTGTTAAAGTTGTTTACGCAGTCTCTGGCGGTACCTCCCTGGGTTCCGTAACCTGGGACGAGAATGTAGACATGCTTCATTATTGATCTAAGCAGCTTGGCCTGGTTGGGATAGGTTGCTCCTACTACTGCCCCTACGCTGCTGTAGCCGTATTTACCCGTTACATTTTTACCCCATTCATTTACATAGGTCGCCATTATTTCATATATACTTCTGCAATCCTGTGTCACCAAATCCTGAAGCTGTCCGGAGGACTTGTTGGAGGTTTTAACAAGGATAAAAATACCTTTTCCGTTGCTTGAGCAATCGTCAATAAACGGCTTTATTCCATCTATTCCAAGGTAGGGGCTTACAGTAAGGGCATCCACCTCAAAAGCCTTTTCTTTTATTTGAGCTGTCAGAGCTGTTTCACCTATATAAGCCTTCGAATATGCTTCGGCCGTTGCACCGATGTCATTTCTTTTGCCGTCTGCGATAACCAGCAGTCCCTTGCTCTTGGCATATTTACAGGTTTCATCAAAGGCTATCATCCCCTCTATACCATACATTTCATAATAAGCCAGCTGAGGTTTTACAGCAGGTACCAGATCATGAATGGCATCAATTAGCTGTCTGTTTAACTGTAATATCGCTTGAGAAGCGCCCTTCAATGTTACTCCATATTCCTTGAAGGCCTTTTCTCTAATAAATTCAGGCACGTATTCAAGCTTTGGATCAAGTCCCACTACTGTTGGATTATTTTTTTCTCCGATACTCTCAATAAGTTTGTCAATAAACATGATTTACTCCCTTTCTGACAGGTGAATATCCTTCGCCCTGCCTCACATGCAACCTTCGGGCTAGATCAATTGCCCCGACCTTACGACAGGCTTTCCGCCAACTATTGTATATTGAGGCTGCCCAAAGAGCTTAAACCCGCTAAACGGTGAGTTTTTACTCTTGGATTCCAGCTTTGTAATATCTACTGAATATTGTTCTTCTATATCAAAAATCATAAGATCAGCACTGAAGCCTACCTCTATTGTACCCTTATTCAGTCCAAGCATTTTAGATGGATTGACACACATTTTCTGTACAAGTTGGTCTATGGAGAGGTGACCGGGCTTAACCAGATAGGTTATGGCAAGAGGAAATGCTGTTTCAAAGCCCACCATTCCATTTGCTGCCTGTTTAAATTCAACATTTTTCTCATCAATATGATGAGGTGCGTGGTCGGTTGATATTATAT
>JAEZIV010000001.1 GCA_023436515.1 Bacillota bacterium | reverse complement strand
TTCCATCACGGCTGAATTTGCTCTCAGGCTTGCCATCACGGCTGAATTTGCCCTCAGGCTTTCCATCACGGCTGAACTTACCGCCGGCTTTGCCATCACGGCTGAATTTGCTCTCCGGTTTACCATCGCGGCTGTATTTTTTCGGCTTATCATCTCTATCGTAGCTTCTGCCCTGCTTATCATCCCTGAAGTGTATCTTCTCCCCGGGCTTTGCAGCCTTGTCAAATCTTTTTTCTCCCCGTTCACTACTATTACGCTTATAGGGTGTTTTTTCATGATCACCTACGGCAGTTCTGTCGGGTCTGTATGCCTTTTTGTGCTTTGTGGCAGGAGAGTCGCTATCTCTGTTGCCTTTACCCTCAGCTCTGCCTTCCCAAGCTCCGGCTTTACTGTCTCTCCCGCCTCCGGCAGATATTCCGCCGTCTTCAGAATCGGGCCTGCCGTCAGCCTTACTGTTTGTCATCTTTTCAAATCTCTGTCCATACTCGCTTTCAGTCTCAAAACGTTGTCTTGGTTTTCTATATTCAACTATAACGCCGTTATGCATGGACTTTGGAATTATGGAAATCCTAAGTTCCTTTTCATATTGCTTTATGATGGGAATTTCTCTTTCGGTTACAATAGAAATTGCGACTCCTTCATTACCGTTTCTTCCGGTTCTTCCTGCTCTATGAAGATATTCCATTGATCTTTCAGGTATATTTACATTAAAGATATGTGTTACACCTTCTATATCAAGCCCTCTGGCAGCTATGTCCGAAGCGATAAGCAACTGCAGTCTGCCTGATTTGAAATCATCCATGGTCTTTTTTCTATCGCTTTTAATATTTGTGCCGTGGAGACCATCAGCTCTTAATTTATGGAATTTTAGCTTTTCTGTTGCTTCGGCTATATCCTCGGCATTTCCGAAAAATGCTATAGCCTTCGGGGGATTAATTATCCTTACAAGCTTACGCAGTACATCTATTTTATCTCTCTGCTCCGTTACAAAATATATATGGTCTATAGTATCCGGAACCTCTAAAGCAGTGCTGCTCTTTATTATTACGGGTTCCTTCATAAATTGTCCGGCACGTTCAATTGTTCGTGAGGAAACAGAGGCAGAGCACATAATAATCTGTCGTTCCTTAAGTGTAGTCTTTATTACAGCCTTCGTTCCCTCTAAATTACTATCATCGAGCAGTCTGTCGGCCTCATCAATAATTATTGTTTTAATGGTATGGGCTGATATTTTCTTTTTTTGAATAAGCTCCAGTATTCTTCCGGATGTTCCAACAATGATATGGGGTTTGGTTCTGAGTTTATCAATCTGTCTTGTTATATTTACATCACCAATTATGGGGGTTGCCGTTGCCTTTAATTCAGAGTTAAGGGACAGCATTTCAATAACTCTTATTACCTGTATTGCAAGCTCATGGGTGGGTACAAGCACAATGGCCTGCATCTCCTTCTTTTCAACTTGTATTTTTTCGAAAAGCGGGAGCAGGTAAGCCAAGGTTTTTCCTGTACCTGTTTCAGATTGAAATATCAGGTCACCCTTTTCTCTTGCCACCGGAATTACCTTACTCTGTATTTCGGTGGGTACCGTTATTTCTGAAAGCTTTAGCGCCTCAACCAGTGATGGGTTTAAATTCAATTTGTCAAATGTTTGTTCCATTTGTTCTCCTTCTGTACTGCTGATTTTAATTATTATTTACAGCCAAGCATAAATATTTACTCAATCAAATACCCCTTCTCAGCTCTTACCTTTACTTTTATCAATTTTTTCGGCCAGCTCATATAGGTATGTCCACCGTTCCAACAGGTAATCCAACCCCTCCTCAAGCTTCCTCTGTTTATCAAGCAGCTCCTGCAAAAGTGCAAAATCACTTGCTGCTTTATCTATATCCTTTTTTACCTCTTCGATTTCCCTTTCTTGTAATGCTATTTTTTCATCAATTTCCTCAAACTCCTTTTGCTCCTTGAAGGTAAATTTAAGAGGTCTCTCCTTTTGATTTCTGCCATCATGACTTACCTGGGGCTGCTTCCCCTCTAAGCTTGTGTTCTTACTGTCACTAGCCCCGGCTGGTTTCTGCCCGGTACTTTTCTCAGCAGGCTTTACAGGGTATGCTTCCTTATACGCTGTATAGTTTCCGGCATATTTATTTATATACCCGTTTCCTTCAAACGCAAATATTCGTGTTACTATCCTGTCTAAAAAATATCTGTCATGGGATACAGTTATAACTGCTCCGGGGAACTCCTCAAGGTAGCCCTCAAGTATTGTCATGGTCTGAATATCCAGATCGTTGGTAGGCTCGCCCAGCAAAAGTATATTTGGAGCACTCATTAATATGCTGAGGAGATACAGTCTTCTTTTTTCACCTCCGGACAGCTTAGAAATAGGTGTCCATTGTGTGCTTTGTGGAAACAGAAAGCGTTCCAGCATCTGAGAAGCACTTATGCTGCCCTTTTGGGTTTCAACCTGCTCAGCCACCTGTCGGATATATTCAATAACCCGGAGATTCTGATCCATTTCGGTGCTTTCCTGTGTAAATAAACCAATTTTGACTGTTTCACCAATTTCCACAGTCCCCTTGTCGGGCTTTATATCCCCTGAAATAATTCTTAACAGTGTTGACTTACCTCTGCCATTGGGCCCTATAATGCCAATTCGATCGTCCCTAAGCAAAATGTAACTGAAATCCTTTATAAGCAAGTTGTCCCCGTATGCTTTCTCTATGTTCTCCAGTTCAATTACCTTTCTTCCAAGCCTTGAGGCACCAACCTGCATTTCTATGCTCCCTTCCTTTTTGGGAGCTTCTATCTCCTGAAGCTGTTCAAACCTGTCAATCCTGGCCTTTTGCTTGGTGGATCTGGCCTGAGCACCTCTTCTTATCCATTCAAGTTCACTTCTGAGCAGGCTCTGACGTTTCCTCTCGGAGGCGTGCTCCAGCTCTTCCCGTTCCGCCTTCAGCTCAAGGAATCTGCTGTAGTTTGCCTGATAACTGTAAAGCTTTCCGTCGTCCAGCTCGATTATTCTGTTTGCTACTCTCTCCAGAAAATATCTGTCGTGAGTAACCATAAGCAGCGCACCTTTTCTGGCATTGAGGTATTTTTCAAGCCAATCCACAGAATCATTATCAATATGGTTTGTAGGCTCATCCAAAATAAGCAGTTCTGTAGGATTGATAAGAGCCCCAGCCATGGCCACACGCTTTCTCTGTCCTCCCGACAGCTCAGCCACATCGGCATCATAATCTTCTATACCCAGTCTTGTAAGTACTGCCTTTGCTTCACTTTCCAGGGTCCAGGCATTCATTGCCTCCATTTTTTGCATCAGGGTTAGAATTTGAGCTTCTGTTCGACTGTCTCCGGGGCTTTGCTGGTGTTTCTTTAAGGTGTGCTCATATTCCCTGAGAAGCTCCATCACAGGAGAATGCCCGGTGAATACCTGCTGCAGCACTGTGGGCCCCTCCTCAAAGTCAGGGTTCTGCTCAAGATAGCCTACACGCACAGTATTACCTTTTATAATTCTTCCGGAATCAGGTGTCTCCAGGCCGGCTATTACCTTTAAGAGAGTACTTTTCCCTGTTCCGTTTACTCCAATGAGACCAATTTTGTCTCCATCCTCTACGCCTAGCCAAATATCCTTGAACAGCACTTTTTCACTATAGCTTTTGGATATCCCCTCGGCAGACAATATATTCAATGATAATTCTCCTTCAAATTAACTAAAACGTTGTTTTATTATGTATTTCATGAACTTCCGATTTTTTTATAGATTTAACTTCCTGAAATTATATTATACCATTTATACAGATTTTTCATATATTAACTTGAAGTTTATGTGATGCACTTGAAACTCATGAGAACCGCTTTGAGTAGCCGCATCTGCGGCACAGCTCTTCCACTGCTCTGCGGGCAGTAAAGCCGTCGTATATGCTCCAGGCTCTCTTTGAGGCAAGTATAGCTCCAAGGGGTTGCTCAAATATGTTGCCTAAGGGTATATTCCCCTCACTGTCAAGGCAACAGGGAACCACCGTTCCATCCGCCAGTATTCCAAACTGATCCCTTAGGCCATAGCAAAACACACCTTCAGTGGGATCAGCACTGTCTATGTCGGGCCACTCAAACCTTTGCGCCAAATGCAGGAAGATGCGGTCAGCCAGCTTGATGTTTTGGCGCAGCTGAGTCTGCTTTGCGAAGTCTGCCTCGGGTTCAAAGCCAAAGGCACTGAATAATTTACTCATAATAGCACCATTCAAGCTGCTGCCACCCATAGAGTCCTCAGTCCCTGTATTCCAAAGCCGGAATTCGCAGATTATACCCTTTTCATCGGCCTCCTTTACAAAATCCACAGCCCTGCCCAAATATTCCTCCAAGGTAAGGTTTCCGGTATTTGCCTCATAGCTGTGAAGTGAAATACTGACCTTTCGCAGCCCAGGAGAATTTAGCAAAGCTGCCTTCCTCAAAGGAAGCAGTACTCCGTTTGTAGTCAGGTTTACCTTTATAGAATTATCTGCACAAATAGTAATAAAGCTTTCAAGCTCAGGATTCAGTAACGGTTCACCCATTAGGTGCAAGTACACATGATGGGTATAGGGTTTAATCTGATCTATGATATATTTAAATTCTTCACTGTTCATGTATTTTTGCGGTCTTTTTGTCTCAGGACAAAAAGAGCACCTTAAGTTGCATATATTAGTTATCTCAATATATACCTTTTTATATTTTTTCATCTGCCTTCTCCGTACATACTATTAATCCCGATAAGTTGAGTGCTTATCGGGATTTCACATCATTAATTATAGCATAATAGGATTTATACCGTAAATGTATAAAAAATAGGAATAAAATTTAACCTTGACACACATAATAATACAAAATATAATTAAATTGTATACAATTTAATTATATAAAATACTTTATTGGAGGAATATATTTATGAATATTTATGATTTTAAAGTTATTGATTCACAAAAAAATGAAATAAAGCTGGACACCTATAAGGGAAAGGTTCTTCTTGTTGTCAACACAGCTACAGGCTGTGGCTTCACCCCTCAATATGAAGGTCTCCAAAAGCTTTATAATAAATACAAGGATAAAGGCTTTGAAGTGCTTGATTTTCCATGTAATCAATTCCTGAATCAAGCCCCTGGCACTGATGAAGAAATTGTTACCTTCTGCCAAACTAATTTTGGCGTTACCTTCAAGACTTTTTCCAAAATTGAGGTCAATGGAGAAAACGCAGCCCCTCTCTACACCTATTTAAAGGAAGCAGTTCCAGAGGACCTTGAAAACGAGCATTCTGCAGGCTTTATAGATAAAATAAAGGGCTTGGGGCAAAATCCGGTTGGATCAGATATCAAATGGAATTTCACAAAATTTTTGATTGACCGCAGCGGTAATGTGGCGTACAGATTTTCCCCAACTAATTCTCCTGAAGAGCTAGAGAAAAAAATTGTTGAGCTTCTTGGATAAGAGGGGTAAGGGTCCTGCAAATACAGTATTCAAGAGTATTCCTGTACTGCAACTCTTATTTATAATTGAAAAATGGCAGCTGCTATAAGTCGGATCATTTATCAAAGCTTATGTGCAATCTGCCTTGTTTTATTTGGTATAATTTAGTTGTATGTTTTGTACCTATATGTAATAATAAGCTTCTAGAAGAATGATTTTTGTATGGCTATAACTTGCATATCCATAACTAAGTTTATTACCGGCTTAAGATGTTGTAATATTTCTGGAGGTTTTATGAATTATGATGCACTAAGGTTGGAAAACCAGCTATGCTTTCCCCTGTATGCCTGTTCCAAGGAAATAATCCGAAAATATAAGCCTCTTTTAGATCCTCTGGGCATAACCTATACTCAGTACATTACTCTCATGGCCCTCTGGGAGGAGGATAATATAACTGTAAAAGCACTTGGAGAAAGAATTTACCTGGACTCAGGTACACTGACTCCCCTTTTGAAAAAAATGGAGGTGCAGAAGCTGATCAAACGCCTGCGAAGCACTAGTGACGAAAGAAATGTCTACATCTCTCTTACAGAAGAAGGGCAGGCTTTAAAGGAAAAAGCTGCTGCTGTTCCTCAACAAATAGGGAGTTGTCTCTCCTTATCTCCAAAGGAAGCCTCCTCCTTGCACCAAATCCTTCATAAAATATTAGAGCAAGTTTAAGGCATTTGCTCTTTACACTATCAGTTAACAGTTAGCCTTTCTACCTTTGCTCCCGTGAAGCTTGAAAGGCTAATTTTTCTTTTAGACAATACTCCGGATATTTCTATATCGTTAATAACAGCCAACAGATAAGTCCCCTTTTCCAGTTGGTTTGTTTTTGAGTTTCCATTGACATAAATTGAAGCAGTGGTATTTTCAGGCCAATATGCTTTTAATGCATTATTAACCCTGTCCTCAAGTAACAGTGTGTCTTCTACGGTTCCCGAAAAAGCGAGATTTTGTCCCGCTTTAATGTCATAGTGTATTCGTCCTGCACTATCAGTATAGGTTGAACAAAGAAGTAAATTATCAGTAATGTCCTTATCCGGAGCCGAGTAATTCTTTTTAAACACTTCCAAGAATGCAGTCTCTGCTGTGCCCATATCAATTTTTACATTCTCAAGGAGCTTTTGCCCGGTATCCGGGGAGAAGCCATCTGATACTCCCTCCATGCTGTTGATATAGCTTATCTGTTGTGAAGCTGCGGTAACCGCATAGTCCATGGCTCCTGACAGTTCATTCCTCTTGTATGTGTATATGGAGTAATCGGCAATATTTACGAACACTATAAGAACCGCCACTAATGCCGATAAGCCTATAAAAAGTGTTCCCATACCACCCCCTGCTTCACATACCAGGAGTCTATTAAGCAGCTTGCTTCTTCTCAATCCTGCACAGAGCCTTAGCCCGGTAATATAGCTTATTTTCTTCATTTAGGTTATCTCCACTCATTTTTGAAAGAATGCTCTCATCTCCTGACTGAACCCTTATGCTGAAAAAACAGCCTCTATCAAGAATATTTCCTGTAGTGTAGGGCGAAAGCGGCGGTATTACACCCTCCTGGCCTGGTGCCCCCCATTCCACCACAAGGTTTTCTTCCCTGAAGTCAGCAAGCTTTTCCAGCTTATCCAAAAGCTCGTCCTTGTCGCCTGAAGTAAAAACCCCCGTTATCATAACCTTGTGAGCCGCCGCATCAACAACATTTTTTATGTACCTTTGCTTTGTGTCAAATTCATAAAGGCCCATTGTTCTAAAAAACAGTATTGCAATCAGGGGTAATATTATTAAGAATGCATATATCTTACTCAAGGAAACCTCCTCTTTTATTTGTATTTTATGGGCAGCAGATATTTGCCTCACGTAGGGCTTCTTCTTTTTCCTAAACTACTTTATATTGTCGTTTAGCTCCCTTACCGATTTATAGACCTCCCCACCGGTATCTGCTATGAGTCCCGAAACCGGTAGTACTG
>JAEZIV010000474.1 GCA_023436515.1 Bacillota bacterium | reverse complement strand
GATGTTCTACCATTGAACTACACCCGCATACACCCTGTATATCAGCCTTTGCAAGTGTTTTCGCCAGCCGACTTTTAATATTATACAAGGTACTTTTTAGTTTGTCAACATGTTATGTCATTTTTTTAATTATTTTTACCGAATTTATCAATAGTACTACTAGAAGTAATAAATTTTGGCATTTGCTTTTCCATCGCATAAATCCATTATAACATAGGATTCCGACCTGCTGCTCCGTGACTCGCTTATACTCCCGGGATTAACAACAAGCTTGTTATCAACCCTATCCAGCACTGCCACATGAGTGTGACCATAAAGAACCACAGAAGCCTTTTCCTCCTCTGCCTTGGCCATAATGCGATTATAGTCCCACTTCACACTGTACCTGTGACCATGTGTCATGAAAATAGTATTGCCCTCAACAACAATTGTTTTTTCGGCGCTTTCTGAACCAATAGCAATATCAGAATTTCCGTAAACATATTCAAAATTAATCTTTGGATATAACTCGTTTAATTGAACTGCATCTCTGCAGTAATCTCCTAAATGAATAACCATCTCAACATCAGGATGTTTAGCAATAGCTTCCCTTGCATTGAATATATAACCATGAGTATCACTCATTACAAGCACTTTCATTATGTCCTTCCCCCATAGAGCAAAAATTACATTAAAATATCTACATATATTTTTTCATAAACTATATAGTTTATCGCAAAGCTGTCTTACTTATATTGTAGATTCTTAGTTTCTATAAATAGTCTGAAATTGTGGCAGCCATCTTTTTTAGTGCCTTGGCACGATGACTAATTTGATTTTTGACATCCATACTCAGCTCTGCCATTGTTTTATCATATTCAGGTACATAGAATATGGGATCATACCCAAAGCCCTTATCTCCTTTAGGAGTAAAATCAACATATCCCTCAACTGTATCTCTTACAACAAATGACCTTCCGTCTGGAAACGCAACAGCAATTGCACAAACAAATCTCGCAGTCCTCTTGTCAAAGGGTACCTCTTTAAGCATATCAAGGAGCTTTGTGTTTCTGTCTTGATCTGTTGCATCAGGGCCGCCGAAGCGTGCAGAATATATTCCCGGGGCACCCTCCAGATAATCAACCTCAATCCCCGAATCATCCGATATTACAATTGACTTGCAAATATTGCATATCTCAACTGCTTTTTTTAGAGAATTCTCCTCGAAGGTTTTTCCGTCTTCTACAACATCAACCGAAATACCTTGATCCTCCATGGATAGAACCTCAAAGGGCATGGCCTGCAAAACCTTTTTTATCTCAATAATTTTCCCTTTATTCTTTGTTGCTACAACTAACCTTTCCATTAATTCTCCCCAATAACCTATCTATTTTAAGTAAAGAGTATTGTCCTTTTAATAAATAATCCGACTAGCCAAGTACTTCCTTCTGAATTTCCATCAACTCTTCGATTCCGCTTTGAGCCAGAGTTAGTAATGCATCGAGCTGACTTTTACCAAAGCTAGTTTTTTCTCCGGTAGCCTGAATTTCGATAAACTCACCCTTGTCAGTCATAATAACATTCATATCGACTTCGGCAGCACTGTCCTCTGTGTAGCACAGATCCAGAAGCTCCTGATTATTCACAACACCAACGCTTGTAGCTGCTACAAAGCCTGTAACCGGCATCTTTGAGATAGCACCGCTGACCATCAGACTTCTGCAGGCATCCACCAAAGCAACATAGCCTCCTGTGATCGAGGCAGTTCTTGTGCCTCCATCAGCCTGAATTACATCACAATCAATTGTAATGGTTCTTTCACCTAAAAGCTTTAAATCAACAATTGTTCTTAAGGATCGACCGATCAGCCTTTGAATCTCCTGAGTTCTCCCATTCAGCTTAAGCTTGGAGATATCCCGTGGATTTCTAATACCCGTTGCTCTTGGAAGCATAGAATATTCAGCCGTAACCCAGCCTTCACCAGACTCCTTCTTAAAGGGTGGTGTTCTCTCCTCCACAGACGCAGTACATATCACCTTTGTATCTCCAACCTCTATTAAAACTGAGCCTTCAGCATGCTTTATATAGTTTCTTGTTATCTTTACAGGCCTTAACTGCGAATAAATTCTTCCATCTTGCCTCAAAGTGTTATCCTCCATTTATATGAGCTATTCAAATCAATTGCATAGGTACGATACCTATGCAATTGATTTTATAATATATTAAAACTACTTAAAAATCATCAGCCTAATTAGATAAATAAAGGGTTCAAAAGTTATTTGTTTTGTATATTGTCACTAACTCTACTTATCAATTACATTATTAAATGCTGTTGGAAGGGATTTTGCAAAAGCTATTTCAGATCCCTCTGGTAAAGTAGTTTCCTTACCATCCACCAAAATCTTAGCCTTTGTTATGCCTCTGAGCTGGCTTAAGGTGTAATAAATCTGACTTAACAGGCCGTTTTCCTTTTCATTCCCACCGTAATTGGTAAGCTGAGAGGAGAAATCCAGTACAGCCAGACTATCCTGGGTACTATAGGAGAGTAGCTTGGCTCCCTCCGGAAGAGAGGTGTACACTTTATCGCCTTCAGGTTTCTTACTTAATTCAGAGAATATTAAGGTAGGTAATTGGCTTTCTTCTACATTTTCAATTTGTGTAGAGACGGGAACCATATAGCTAGTTTGGTTATTTCCGGTGGTCATGTAGTAAAGATCGCATTTAATAAAGCCGGGCTTTAGTTGCTGTTCTGCAGAGTTAATAAATATATTGTCTCTGTTTTTTGCACCAGATATATCGGTACCATTTTTAAGTGTGGCAACTGTGTTACCGTTTACTCTGAAGTTTACATTTGATATTGTTTTAAAGCCTGTGAGTGTATATACAACTGAGCTGACAGCCAGCTCCTCGGCCTCTTTTGTTTCCAGGTTCATAAATTCGCTTGAAAAGTCAATAACTGCATTACCATTTTTAATTGTCATACCTCTAATTTTTGTTCCCTGGGGTAAAACAGGATAAAATCCGTAATAATCCAGCTGTTCCCGTGTAACCGGCTCATCAACTAAGCCATTTATCGCAGCCTTTGCCAACCCCTCCTGCTTGACAACCTCTCTTGAAACCGGTATCAGCAAGCCAGCCTTATCCTTGTAATATAGAGTGATTAAAACTGAATCTTTATCATCTGTGTTTGCAGATACCCCCTTGCCTGTACCGTTATCTATAAGAAACGTATTGCTGATAAGGTTTTCGGAATTATCTGATATAGCTGAGCTTGCTACAATTGGCTCGAAAGCATCCCCTGAGCCTACTGCGCTACCTGATGTTATGGCGGCACCTGATGTATTTGTGCCGGTATTAGAGTTACCGACCGAGTCCATAGCTACCGGTATAATCGGTTCATCATCTGCGGTTTTCTTTTGCCCTATGAGTGAACAGCCTGCAGCAGTTAGTATGAGTGATATTATTAGAACAAAGTATAAAATTCTTTTCATAAAAAATAGCCCTCCTTATTTTAGAAAAAATTTCCATAAAATAATTATAGACTATTATCAAAGTTTTTATTATTTCCCATTGAATGGGGCTTTTTGAGGGTTAATTTATGATGGGTAAATCCACAGATCTCTGCTAATTCGAGTTTCCCGATGCTTCGGGACCTGTAGTTGATTCCTCTACGCTGCTCTCTTCTTCAAGTTTAGCTTTTTTTTCGCTTTTCACAGCTTCAAGCC
>JAEZIV010000452.1 GCA_023436515.1 Bacillota bacterium | reverse complement strand
ATTTCTCTTTATAACACGTATATGAAAGTATGTTAATTCTTATTGAAGCGCCGTGTACCGAACGGTATGCACGGCGCTGTGAGAGGTCGGTAGCTGAAATAATCGGCTACCTCCTACTCGATTGTTTACATACATATATATGTTTTTATTTTAAATTGCTGAATACTTGGGTAAAATAGACTCAGTTTATGATTTATATATATATATTAAAATATCAACCTAAATAAGATGTAGGTATATCCTGGGCTGTAGAGACTTGGGACATGGAGGATCAAATGTTTATAGATAGTGCTAAAATATATGTGAAGGCTGGAAACGGCGGCAATGGGATGGTTTCATTTCATCGTGAAAAATACATAGCAGCCGGCGGACCCGACGGCGGTGACGGAGGAAAAGGCGGAGATGTCATCTTTCAGGTAGACGAGGGTCAGAACACCTTGATAGATTTTAGGTTCAAAAAGCATTTTAAAGCTGAGCCGGGTCAGGATGGAGGCCCTTCAAATTGCTCGGGCAAAAACGGACAGGATCTCATAATCAAGGTACCCTTGGGAACAATGATTAAGGATGAGGAAACCGGCTTGATTCTAGTTGATTTGGTTAAGCCCGGTCAGACATATATAATAGCAAAAGGTGGCAAGGGAGGTAAGGGCAATCAGCATTTTGCCACTCCTACCAGACAGGTGCCTAACTTTGCAAAGAGCGGAAACGTTGGTGAAGAGCGGAATCTCATACTTGAGATGAAAATGATTGCCGATGTGGGCCTCCTTGGATTTCCTAATGTAGGGAAATCAACCATATTATCTATGGTTTCTGCAGCTAAGCCAAAAATTGCAAACTATCATTTTACTACTCTGGTACCAAATTTGGGAGTGGTTCAGATTGAACAGGGTAAAAGCTTTGTAATCGCTGATATTCCGGGCTTGATTGAGGGCGCACACGAGGGTGTGGGGCTGGGACATGAGTTTTTGAGACACGTGGAGAGAACAAAGCTCCTTGTACACATAGTTGACGTTTCGGGTATCGAGGGGCGTGATGCTGTTGAGGACTTTGATACCATAAATTCTGAGTTGGAAAAGTATAATTCCACATTGGCATCAAGACCACAGATTGTTGCTGCAAACAAAATGGATATTCCCGGAGCAGAAGAAATTTTTCAACGTTTTAAAAAAGAGCTTGAAGAACGAGGCTACAAAGTATTTGGAATATCAGCAGCTACAAATAAGGGACTAAAAGAGCTTATGTATTATGTTTCCGATACATTAAGTACACTGCCCGATACTATTCTCCTTGATGAAAACCAGGCGGAGGAGGTAGTTTACACAGCTGAGGAAGAAAAGCCCTTTGAAATCCGCGTGGAAGACGGAGTTTATATAGTAGAAGGCAATTGGGTAAGAAAAGTACTAGGTTCAACAAATATTACAAATTATGAATCCTTACAGTACTTCCAGAGAGCTCTGAAAAGAAAGGGTGTTATTTCTGCTCTTGAAAAGATGGGTATCGAAGAGGGGGACACCGTAAGAATTCTGGATACCGAGTTTGACTATACCAGATAGTTTAATAGGTTAAATTTAAATGCAACTCGTAAAGATTGGAGATTTTTATGTTAACAGGAAAGCAAAGAAGCTATCTCAGATCATTGTCCAATAGCCTTCAGCCCATATTTCAGGTTGGTAAAGGTGGAATTAACGACAATATGGTAAAGCAGTTTTCTGACGCATTGGAAGCCAGAGAGCTTATAAAGGCTACGGTTCTTAACAATGCAGATTGTGACGCCAGAACAGTTGCTGAGGAGCTGGCAGAATCAACACACTCTGAAATTGTTCAGGTTATTGGTAATAAATTTGTATTGTATCGGGAATCAGAAAAAAACCCCGTCATTAAATTACCATAAAATTGATGAACAGTTTTATGTAAGCTTACATATTCTGGGAATAAAATGCTTTTTATAGAATATAATATAAGCATTTCGATTTCGTATATACTCCGGAGGTAAGCTATGCAGGAAGAACTTGATTTAAATAATATTGTTTTTGATTACATTGATAACCAAGAGATAAAAAAAATATGTGATAAAATCCTTCTTCAAAAGGTCAAAAAAACCTATGAATTTCTTCAAATATGTGAAATATATTTGAAGGATGTAAAGGACGACTATGGAAAGAAAAAAATAGCAAGTCTTAGGGTGGATATAGTCAGCTATCAGCTAGAGCTTCTTATTAGAGAGTGCTTTTCTAGAGGGATTAAGCATGGTTTGAAATTCAAGTAATTGATTATGCCTTATGCAAAAAAAGCAATACTTCTCCCAGCAAAGGGTAGTATTGCTTTTTGGTTAGTGATTAGTCACCTGTTATTTCAGCGATAATTTTTTTATACAGCTTCTCAGAATTGCTTGTCCAGTTACTGCATATTTTTTTGGCGTCATTTTTACTTCCGACTGTTACCTTTAAATCAATATATGTGAAGCTTCCCTCACAAATCTTTAGGTTTGTTATATATTCATTTTCATTTACCGCAACAAAATCGGCTATAACACTTGTCTCATTAATTATTCTTTTTTTGAACTCGGATAGTGCCTCATCAATTCGGAATTTAATACCCGCAGGTATGAGAGAGATAAAGTAGTCAAGTCCCTGCTTGCCGGCAGCTGATATCCTGTATGACTTTTTGTCATTCTGGTCAATTTTTTCAAGAAATTTGCCTTCACAAAGCTCATCCAGATATTGCTGAAGAAAAATATAATTCATCAATTTATTCTCTAGAATTACTTTTGTAATAAGGAGATTTGAAACCGGAGCTTCCATGTTATTAATGATGTATAAAAGTATGAGTTTGTTTTCAGCAAGTTCTCTGTTACTTTCTGCAGAATTCATAGTACCTCCTGTTGGTTAAAAATGCTCATATATGTGCACCTCTTTTATGTTATAATATATCAGCAGGATTTCATAGTCTGAAAAAATATTTTTTATTATAACACAGCAGGTGGGAAGCTGCAATATATTACCAAACACAGATATATTAAAGCTTTCACCAAAGAAACCATCCACGGGGAGAGATTTGTTTTATGGGTATTTCTGAAAAATTACATGGAATAATTGATGAAATGGGAGGTTCTTTTTCAGGCTTTTCAAATATTGGAGATTATCTACCGGCTCAGTTGAGAAAGTATCCCTATGCCATAACCTTTGGAGTGAGACTATCAGATGCAATAATTGATGAAATAGATGGTAAGCCTACATATAC
>JAEZIV010000447.1 GCA_023436515.1 Bacillota bacterium | reverse complement strand
GCTGGTGGTTTCCCCAAAGCCTTTCGCTGTGCTATAGTTTCATTTCCATGGTCGATTGAGTTCCTCACAAGATGCATCAGTGGATCGGATATATGCTCAATTATGTTTTTGTCAACCTCGGTATCCTCTCCAATAAGCTCCAGCTTAATCTCTTTTTCCAGCCTTTTGCTCATATCTCTTACTATTCTGTGCATTTTCTGAAAGGTCATGGACAATGGCACCATTCTGATTGACATTACCATGTCCTGAATATCATTGGTAATTTTATGTAGCTGTCTTGAGGCTTTCTTAAAATTCTCCAGCTCAAGGCCAAACAAATCCGGATTTTGGGTAACCATAGCTTCAGAAATAACCATTTCACCCACTAGGTCCATGAGCTTGTCCAGCTTTGCTATGCTGACACTGATAATACTTTGTCCTGTGCCGGCAAAGACTTCTTTATCAAACTTATCGGGGGATTCTCTTAATTCTGCTTTCATCTCCGGCATCAGAACAGAAGCGTTCCGGGCAGCCTCCTGCTTTTCACCCCGAAGCTCATCTATCTCAGTATCATCCTCAAGCAGATCAAGCTCCAATTTTTTTAAGAATATTGTCTGATTAAAAAAATGCTCCAACTCCGAGCATTTTTTTTCAGTTTTTAAGTAAATTTTAAAGCCCTGGGATCTTATTATCTCCACACTGTCATCATTGTCTATAATATCCTCCGGGAAATAGATAACCTCGTCAGCAAACTCTCGAATATTATGTACTATGGTGTACGCTCTTATGTTCTCCATCTCACAGCCATCTTCAAAAAAGAGAACGGCTTTATAGAGATTTGAGTCCATAGGAAGCTCATTTTTTGTGGGGGGAATGTAGTAACGAGGCTGTCTGGTAGATTTTGACCTATCCATAGAATCAACGTTGATTCCCGGATTCTCTGTTTTGAGCTGATTTAAGTATAGTTTAATTGTATGTATTATCTCTGTAGGGTTTCCATCTGCTTTGTCGCCATCAATTATTTTTTGAAGCTCAACCTTAATAAAATCTATACCTGCCAGAACTTTATCTGAGAGCACTTCACAATCCAAGCCGTCAGGTTTTTGCTCCCTGAGGAAGTAGAAAAGATCCTCTATTGAATGTGCAAGATTAGAAATATTGTTAAATAGCATCATGGCGGATGAGCCTTTAATTGTATGCATAATTCTAAAAATTTCGTTTATTGAAGTCATAGTAAAACAACGTGATTTCTCAGATTCTAAGATACATCTCTCCAATAGTTCTATATTTTGGCCAGTTTCAAAAATAAACATATCAAGCATAGGTTCACTGGAAAATTGACCTGTCAAGAGACCACCTCCTTCCGCATTAGCTGCTAAATACCAGCCAATTTTTTCAATGTCTGAATTAAATGCTCCTCTTTAAACGGCTTGACGATAAAGGTTTTAGCTCCGCTCAAAACCGCTTCTCTTACCTTGGATTCCTGCCCCATAGCTGACAGAATAATAACCTTTGCCTTTTGATCAATTTCCAATATTGACTTGAGCGCCTGTATTCCATCAAGCTCTGGCATTGTAATATCCATAGTGACAAAATCCGGCCTGAGCTTACTGTAGAGCTTTATTGCTTCTAATCCGTTTTCGGCTTCACCAGCCACCTCAAATCCATTTTTTTCAAGCATTGTTTTAAGGGATAATCTCATAAAGGATGCATCGTCGACTATAAGTACATTATTCATTCCGTCACTCTCCTGTTCTAAGCACTTTATAACTGCTAAATATTGAGGCCTGAACTGACAAGCATGGGGAATTGTGCTCAGACCTCTGGTACTAAACATAACTAGAATACATAATTTTCCATCCAAAAGAAGCATTTCCAATATATGCGCATATTAACAGTTTATATTATAGTTCTTTCTTATTATTATGTCAATCGAATAAAACTTGAAAAGCAGTAATATAATAACGTTGCAGCCTGATTTTGTGAATTACTTTTTCTTTATGCTTCCTTTCATAAAGTAGATTATCATATCATCCAATGCCCTGCTTAACGTTAGAACCTCCTAACTTATAGTTCTTTCTTAATATTATGTCAATCGATCTAAACTTGAAAAGCAGTAATATAATAACGTTACAGCCTGCTTTTGTGTATTACCTTTTCTTTATGCTTCCCTTCATAAAGTCGATAATCAAATCATCCAATGCCCTGCTTAACGCTAGAACCTCCTCACTTCCACGGTCATGTGTCTCCATCATAATATTGAGTTTTTGTCGTAATTCCTCAATCTCTATAATCATTTTAACTCAACCCCTATACCTAATACATGTGGATCATAACATAATCTTTTTGTGTTATATCCTAAACCTTCCAATAAGTACTTTCAATTCGGATGCACCTTGTGCATTCTGATTTGCCATTTCCTTTTCTTCTATTGTTTTTTCAAGAATATCCGCTGTTTTCTCAGCAATGTCCTGTACTCCCTTGGCACTCTCATTGATTGTTGCAGCCACCTCGTTCATTGCAGTTGATATGCTTGAAACTGCTACATCCAGTTGCTCAGCAGATGTTTCAAACTCTGTCATAAGGCTGTTGATATATTCGGCATCGCTTTTATATTGCTCACTGACCTTTGTGAGCTTTTCATAGTCAGGAAGAACATTTTTGCTGAGATATGCTAGTATTTCCTCTGAGTTTAGCTTCATATTACCAACGGCTGAATATACACCCTTTACAATACCCTGTATCCCTGAGGCAGTTGTGGAGGATTGCTCGGCAAGCTTCCTTATTTCATCAGCCACTACCGCGAAGCCCTTACCGGCATCTCCGGCTCTGGCGGCCTCAATTGCGGCATTTAGAGCAAGCAGATTTGTTTGGCTGGTAATTGATAAAATTGTGTCAGCCAGAATACTTATCTGACTAATGTTATTTGACTCTTCTATGGCCTTTTCCATCTTGTTTTTTACTTCGTTATATATTTCCTTTGCAAGCTTTGTAGATTCCATGGCATCTGACCTCAGGGTATTTGCCCTTTGGCTGATCTCTCCCGATTTTTCCGCACCTTCCTTAACTCTTTGTGCTATTATGCTTACACTAGCATCAATCTCTTCAGTGGTTGCAGTGATTTCCTGTGCAGAAGCTGCAGTTTCTTCCATACCTGCCGATAACTGCTGAGTTGTTGCGGAATTATTTTGAGCATTTTCCTGTACATGACTTGATAACTTTTCCATGCTATCAGCATTTTCATAAACAACCATTGACACGTCATGTAGCTTTTCCGCCATTTCACGCAATACACGTCTTGTTGTGAAGGTGGCTCTGGCTATTATTCCCGTCTCATCCTTGTTCTTTATCAAATACTCATATTTATCGTCATATTTAAGATCTAGGTCTGCAGTCTTGTTGATCAACTCTGTAAGCTTGATTATTGGTTTTGAAATACGAGTGGCTATAACTAATCCCAATAACAGCGCCAGTACAACCAGTACTACCCCGACTATGCCAATATACAATACCATATTACTTACAGGAGCCATTATTTCAATCAAATCTCCAGTGACAACCAGCGTCCAGTTGGTATCAGGCAATACACTGTAGGAAGCTTCTTTGCTTCTTCCCTTGTAATCATAATCAACCACCTCCGGTGCTATCTTATCACCGTTTTTAACTCTTGCCACAACCCCTTTTATTTGCTCATTTTCAACTTCCGTCCCTATTTTTGCGGTGTCGGGGTGATATAAAATATTTCCGGTTTCATCTACCAGGTATGCGTAGCTTGACTGGGTAGCAAGTATTTTTGTTTCTGCCAGGTACATAGTGATGCTATCTGCATATACAGCCGCTGCTGCAAACCCTACAAGCTCGCCGTTAACCTTAACCGGATGTACAAAAACTACAATATAGGCTCCCGTTGATTTTGACTTGAGGGTTTCACTGATAACAGGCTTCCCTTCCTCCAATACCCTCTTGGTATAGTTTCTATCCTTAAGACTTGCACCAAGGAGCTTTAGGTCACTATCAGAACGTATTATACCTTGGGTATCTGTTATAAAAATGTGTTCAATATTCCCGGCATCGGCAACCATTTTCTGCAGCTTCTTATTAAGTTCCCCCTGGATTGCAGTAATATTTTCACCTTTATTTTGCTTATACAGCAGCTCCGCTACAGCACTCTGGTCTGCAATCAATTGAATGCTGCGCTTCTCCTTCTCAATCATTGCCTCAATTACTTTTGCGTTTTCTCTATTAATATCGAGCATTGCCGATTTTGTCAGCTCTCTAACGGTGATGGTTGATTTAAATAGGCTGATGCCCCCCATAATGGCTATTGCTACAACCATCATTATAATAAGCATAATAGACAGTTTAACTCGTAATTTCATTATTCATTTCCTCCTTAATATAATTTTGAAAAATATAATGCTCTTTTAATTTGATGATCGTATCCGCTTCCTGCATAGGCTTACTGAATAGATACCCCTGTATCTTATTGCATTTATGCTTAACCAGAAAATCCAACTGCTCCTGGGTTTCAACCCCTTCTGCAACTACGCACAAATCCATGCTCCGCCCTATTTTTACTATCAGATCTGTAAGGGTTTTACCCTTGTTTGAAATTGTATCAATAAAGGATTTATCAATTTTTAGGGTTGTTATAGGAAGCAGCTTGAGGTAATTTAGGGAAGAGTACCCTTTCCCAAAATCGTCCAGAGCAATCCTTTCTCCCTTTGCTCGAAGCACCTTCAGCTTTCCTGCTATAACCTCGTAAGACTCCATTAATATTGATTCGGTTATTTCCAATTCCATCTGTTTTGGATTGAGGTGAACAGCATCAATATTATCCATAACCATATCTACAAAGTCATCCTGTAGAAGCTGTAGCATTGAGATATTAACCGACATGCCCAGCCCCCTGTAGCCCAACCTCTCGAGATTATTTAAGAATTGACAGGCAGTTTTTACTACCCATTCTCCAATAGGAATAATCATATGGGTAGCTTCAGCCACTCCAATGAACTGTTGGGGGGAGACAAAGCCCAGGTCGCTGCTCCTCCATCGTATAAGTGCCTCAAATCCCGAAATAGCACCTGTTGCGATATCAAGCTGAGGTTGATAATGCAGCTCGAACTCATTTTTCTCCAAGGCTGTCCGAAGATTCTTTTCAATCCTTACCCTTTCAGCGAGCTCCTTATTCATCGGGTCATTATAGAATACTATCCTGTTCCTACCGGTCTCTTTTGCTTTATATAGTGCAATATCTGCATTTTTAAGCAAAGAGTCTATTTCCCTTCCATGATCGGGAAAAGTCGAAACTCCAATACTTACAGTTGTAAAAATATTGATGTTTTCTACCTCAAACAAAGGCTTAAAGGCTTTTAATATGCCCACCGCAGTCTTTTCCACAAATTCCTTGCGTTCATACTTTTCGATTAGAACCACAAATTCATCTCCTCCAATCCTGTATACGGAGGTATTGGAATCGGCACTGTTCAGAAGCCTTTCGCTGACCTTCATCAGCAGGAGATCCCCAAACCTGTGACCCATGGTATCATTAACATACTTGAAATTATCTATATCAATGTACAGCAAGGCATATCTTCCAAAGCAATTCACCGATATCAGCTGCTCCAGCTTCTCCTGGAGGGCAAATCTGTTTTTTAAGCCGGTAAGCTGGTCATGATAGGCTAAGTATAGCAGTTTACTTTCAAAAGTCTTAAGCTCTGTAATATCAGTATGGGAACCGGCCATCTGGTAAAACTCCCCATCCTCTCCAAAAGCGGCTTTTCCTCTGGCGTATAACCATATATAACTCCCATCTTTTCTTTTAAAGCGGTATTCACAGTTATAAAAGGATGTCTTATTTTTTTGATGTTTTAGCATTTGCTCCTTTGCCGGCCCCCTATCTTCAGGGTGTATAAAGCCCTCCCAACCTTCCTCCGATGCCTCTAAGTCTTCCGGGCTGTATCCGGTTATTTGAAACCATCTGTCCGAAAAGCACCTTACACCGTTTTGCTCCCACCATATAGCGTCATTTGTTGCTTCCGATATCAGCCTGTATAATTCTTCACTTTCCCTTAATCTATTCTGATTATATAGAGTTTGCTGATATTGCTCTTCCAGTTCTGCTTGAAATTCTTCCAGCTGGCAGTTGGTTTCCTGAAGCTTTGTATTGGATTCATAATATGCATTACAGGTTTGCTTTAGCTCGCACTGTGCCTGACGTAATTGCTTTAGGGATCTGCTAACCAGATAAAATATAAGTGCACCTGAAATGGTAACATATAAGAAGCCCTTTATAAGGCTTATGAAGGTAATAACTTCTATATCCCGAACTATGATATTCAGCAGCTTATCCGAAAGAAGAATCCAGACTGAACCGACCATCAGATATATTAATGTTATTCGAATTGAAATAAGGTCTGTATTTCTATTTAACATATAGCCCCCTAACTGATAACTATTGTGTCGAATATTTAACTATGTAAGTATTAAAGTGAATAAAAAAGGATAATCCTGTATTTATATTCCAATAATACAAGTTTATCCTTTGATCCGAAATAGAATTTTGTCTGTTCTTACCCCGAAAATTTTCGGTTTTTATTAATTATCCTGTCTAATAGTTTTTCGATATTGGGAAATTGTCGTACCACTATATTTTCTAAACAGCTTTCCGAAGTACTCTGAGTCCTTGAAGCCCAACATTTCAGCCACCTCATAGGTTTTAATATCAGAGGTTCTCAATAGTATTTTAGCTCTCTCCATTTTGAGCATAGTCACATAATCCATAAAAAAAATACCTGTTTTTTGCTTAAAAACCTCACTTAGGTATGTTCTGTTTATGAATAGGTTCTCAGCAACCATTTGATGAGAAATGCCATTATCTATGTTATCCAGTACGTAGTTGGACACTGTCCATATAATTCCCTTATCGTTAAAGCCAAGTTGATAATTGTTAAATATTTGAATCAATTCACGTACCTTCAGCAGTACAAGCTCTGCTATTTCCTCAAAACACTGAAACTGCTGATCCGAAATATCTGTCATGTCCTGTTTGCAGTAAAACCTCTCAAGCCAGGGATTATCATTATATAAACCCTCAAGAACTATAGGGATAAGCTTTTTTGCCGCCCCCTCCACCTTCATTATGTCATAGTCAAGACTTGCAGCTATTCTGACCAAGGTATGCTTTATCACAGCTTCTGAGTCTGGCTCCCTGCTTTGAATATGCTGAATAATTTTTTGAACATCATCCTCCTGAAAGTATTCCTCTGTTCTTTCATCAAAAACCTCCTCAAGCTTTTTAACCCTTTCCAGTTCCTTATTTTTTGTAATAATGTACTCCTTTGCTCTCTCGAGAAGTCGGCACAATTCCTTGCTATCGGCCGGTTTTGCCAGAAAGTCGAAAGCTCCCAGAATAATCCCCTGCCTTGCATAATTGAAATCACTAAAGTCGCTAAGTAAAACCACACAGGGGCATAAATTATTCTCAGCAATATTTTTTATTAGCTCCATACCATCTATTTTAGGCATTTTTATATCGGTTATAACAAGATCCACGGGATTACTCCTGAGCTTTATAAGTGCCTCCTCCCCGTTCCTTGCTTCTTGGACAACCGTAAAGCCTGAATTTTCTCCCCATACCGGCAGCCGCTTTAACTCAATCCTCACAATATCCATATCATCAACAAGCATTACCCTCAGCATATGCACCTCCAAAGCCCTCAATAGTTAATCATTCAATATACGGTATTGTAAAATAAATAGTTGCCCCTACTCCGACTTCGCCTTCAATCCACACCTTTCCCCCATGCTTTTCAATTATATTTCGTATAGTTACAAGCCCAATGCCTGATCCTTCATACTCGTCGCTGGTATGGAGCCTTTGAAATATTCCGAAAAGCTTACCTGAATAATTCATATCAAAGCCGATGCCATTATCCTTTACATAAAAAACATATGCATTCTCTGTAAGTGTACTGCCTACTTTAATCCATGCATGTTCTCTTTCTTTTGTAAATTTAAAGGCATTGGATAAAATATTAGTGATTACTTGTTTTATCAGAACTCTATCGGCGTATATACTGGGTAGCCCGGTTTCAATGATCATATCAATTTCCCTGTCGGAATATGCAGCTTTTAATTCATTGAAGCAGTCCTTAAATTTGCTCTCCATATTTATTTCTTCGATGCCCAATTGTGCCCTAGAGGCAGTGGAATAGGCCAATAGCTTCTCAATCATAGTAATCATTTCCTTAGAAATGGATGATACATTTGAAAGCATTTCCGCCATTTGCTTATTAAGGTTTTTACCATAATCCTCTAAAATAATGCGAATATAGCTTTTGATAGCTCTAAGGGGTGATTTTAAATCGTGTGTCACTGTATATGTAAAGGATTCAAGCTGATTTACTGCCGACTGGAGCTCCTGTGTTCTTTCACGAACTCGCTCCTCCAACTGGGAGTTAAGCTTTCTGACCTCCCTTATGGCCATTTTGTAATTTGTAATATTATCAAAAACTACACCAACCTGATTATCTTTAATCTTGAAGGCATTAACCCAATAGTACTCATTACCGTCGGAATAATATGTTTCAAACTGCTGTGGTTTACCTGTCTCCACAACGGTCTGATAAATGGGTAGGTCAGGATTATTAAAGTTGAAGGCCTCTCTCCAAGTCTTCCCGGCAAGATCGGGTATATCTATTTTTATGTGATTCTTAAAGCTTG
Source organism: Bacillota bacterium (assembly GCA_023436515.1). Classification (GTDB taxonomy): domain Bacteria; phylum Bacillota; class Clostridia; order Acetivibrionales; family DSM-1351; genus Ruminiclostridium. Next base: position 5,571 of record JAEZIV010000447.1, on the reverse strand, counting down.
GATTCAATTCAACAAACTTCATATCCTTAAGATTCTTTTGTGCATCAAACACAGGTTCAAAAACAAAATATCCATTGAGCATTTTCTCATATAGCTGTCTGTAACATTCTTCACTTTCCGATAGCTCCTGCTGTGTTTGGATAAGCTCGCTGTTTTGCATCCTTAATTCTTCCTCGGAGGCAGTCAAATCCTCATAGAGTCTGGATAACTCCTTGTGGCTTAAAGACAGTTGCTGCTTAATCCTTTCTACCTTCTTTAAATTAATAATAAGTATAATAATATAGATGACTAGAATGAGCAGAAGTACCAGTGCAGCAATAACATAATTTCGGTACTGGTCGAGAATGGAAACCGGCTTATTTATAATATTGCTTCCCTCGGGCAATGAGGAGGGCTTTATCCCATATTTTTTCATGAGCGTATAATCAAACTGATATTTTGCAGTTGTGCCATAATATATGGGCAGCTTATTTACGTCCTCGCCGTTTAATATTCTCAGAGCCATATCGCCGGCAAGCTCACCCTGGGTATTACCACTGATAACACTCCCCCCCACTGCTCCATTTTCAAGTCCAAACTCATATAAGTGATAGACCGGAACCTTGCAGGCATTACTCACCATCTTGGAAAACCTTTCGAAGCCTACGGCTTCTCCTGCTTCATCCATAAAATATGTAGTAATAAGTATTGCACTGTCTCCTTGTATTTGACCCAATTGCTTTAAAATATTTTCATAACTTCCCTTGTTTAAGGGTATCAAGTTGACTCCGGCAGATACTTCCTCAGCTGATTTTTTTGTCAACTCCCATGTAGATACCCCGCTTTCAGTATTATCAAAAATAACATAAATATTTTTCAAGTTTCGATTTATTTCTAACATACCCTCAATAGTACCTAAAGGATCCACCTGTTCAATGACGCCGGTAATATTTTTCTCATACTTGGCCAAATCCTCGAAGCCCTTTAGGTTTATACCGCAAAATACTATGGGTGCATCATTAAATAAATCCTTCCTGTTTTCTATAGAAAATTTAAGGGCTGCATCATCGGTTGATATAATTAAATCTATTCTTTTCTCCTTGTATTTGTACTTTATGTAGTCATATAGGTAATCTAGATTTTCTTGAGTCGGATATGCCTTCCAATCCATATTCTCTACAGAAACATCAAATCCGTTTTCATTTATCCTAAGGGTTTTCATAATTCCGACTTTTTGAGAATTTGTCCAGGACAGGCTTTCGGAATAGGAATTTATTATCAGAATATTTCTTTTACCTTGACCTAGTAGTGGATCACTTTGCTCAGCCTCTGCAAAAATCCCTGTAACGGAAAACAGAGGGAAAATCAATATTATAGCAGCTACAATGAGACATTTTATAACTTTTTTTGTATTAAAAATCATAATGAAGAATTTCCCCCTCGGATTATTACTAAATATTATAAGCCATTACTCATCTAAATGAAAATAGTACCTATGCTTTAACATATTCCCATTTTTCTGCAATTACTAACATCCTTTTAGCCTTATGTCATTTTTTGAAGAAAACACAAATCATATAAGCAAACCAGAAATGCAAAAAAGTGAAGGATAGTTAAACTGCTCCTTCACTTTTGTTTATAGTAGGAATATCCACTGATATACCCTATAGCTTGAAATTACTAATGCTCTCCTGGAGCTGAACTGCCAAATGGGACAAATCTTCAGCTGCATCGGTTATCTGATTTACTGTTGAGGATTGTTCCTCTGTTGAAGCCGCTACTTCTTGTGTACTTGCAGCTGTTTGGTTGGCTACCCTGGCTATTCCGGTCATAGCATCTCCAACCTGAGCGGCGTTCTTGCCAAGGATTGAAGTTGCTTCTGAAACAACCAGTATCTTATTACTTACCCCATTGATTTCCTTTGCAATATTATCAAAAGCCACTACAGTATTCCCGAGAGTAATCACCTGCTCCTCAGCAAGCTGCTTGGATACATCCATCTTTGTAACTGCTGTTTCTACTCCCTCCTGAACTTGCTTAATGATAATGTCAATTTCCTTTACCGAGTTTCGTGACTGCTCTGCCAGCTTCCTTATTTCATCTGCAACAACTGAAAAGCCTTTGCCTTCCTCACCGGCTCTTGCAGCCTCAATTGCTGCATTTAAAGCCAATAGGTTGGTCTGCTCAGCAATCCCCCTTATAACCTCCAATATCTGTCCTATCTTCTGAGATTTTTCGGACAAGTCGGTAATTGCTGCTGCAACCTCCTGAGTGGTTTTACTATTCTCAGTAACCTTCTGTTCCTGATAACGAACAGATTCCTCTCCACTTTTTACTACTTGGTTTGTTTTAATCATCATCTTTTCAGATTCCGACATATCCTCAGCAATTTTGGATAAACCAGCAAGAGCTAATGATATTTTTTCATTACCCTTTTCAGAAGAAACTGCTTGTTCATAAGCACCTCTGGCAAGTTCTGTTACAGCTACCGCAATCTGCTCCGAAGCCTTGGATACCTCCTGAGATGAAGCTGCAAGCTCTTCACTTGAGGCAACAAGCTCCTGAGAAGCATCATTAACATTAATGATCAGCTTTCTAAGGTTTTCCACCATTATTGAAAAAGCATTGCCCAGTTCCCTTATTTCATCTCTGGATTTAATTACAGGTACCTGCTGGGTAAGATCTCCTTCGGATATCCTTTCAGAAACAATTGTTAATGCATTGATAGGACGAGCAATATTTCTGGCAAGTACAATACCAATAATTATTGCACCGGCAATTGCTGTAATTACTAATACTAGTAGAATAATTATTTTAGTATTGATATCACGGTCGCTTTTTTCTATTCTGCCTAAATCCAGCTCTTTTAAGTATGTGTTCCATTGGCTGGTTATCTCATTTATGTCAGTGAGACTCTTTTTCACTTCGTCGCCATAGGAGATTGCGTTATTCATATCTCCCTTTCTAACATAATCCATAACCACCAGACAGCCCTCAATATATTTATTGTGAGCTGCTCTAAGGTTTTTGAGAAAAGCTCTGGACTCGTCAGTATTTATTTTTTCCTCAATTTGAGCATATATGCCATCTGCCCGTTTAGTCAACTCATTGAAAAGGGCCGGATACTTCTCGTCTTTGTAGACCATAAAGCCACGCACATCTGCTACCTGTTCAAGTGTAACTGTTTGTACTTCCAGTACAAGGTTTTCCACCGGCAGGCTTTCATTAATTATTGCTTCGTATGATATTTTGGTGGAATTCATTCCTGTTAAGCCGATAACACTTACAATAACAATCAAAGCCGTTATAACCATAAAACTGACTAAAAGCTTAGTAGCAATCTTAAACTTCATATATATCCCCCAAGTCCTTTTAAGATTTGATAAAATCCCCCTGCATTATATAGTACTTTATTAGATAAATCATGTATATAGATGCCACCATTTATAAGCTTTTAAACATTTTTTTTATATTCAGACAATTTTTTTCAACTATGCAACTCTCTATTTTTTTGGCACACCATTAAAGCCCTCTCCCAATACCTCTCTTACATCCGCAAGAATCATAAAGGCATTGGCATCCATTGCTTGAACGATTTCCTTAAGATGCTGAATCTCATTTCTAGACAACACGCACAAAAGGACATTTTTATCCTTACCTGAGTATACACCTCTCCCTTTTAACTCTGTTACACCTCTATCCATTTCACTAATAATTCTCTTCGCAATTTCCTCCTGATGTTCTGATATAATTAAAACCGCTCTGGCATAATCCACACCTTCCACCATAGCATCGATAATTTTAGTGGTAATAAAAAGACTCACTAAAGAGTACAGACCTATAATAACACTGTTAAATACAATAATTGCAAATAGAATGATCAAGGCATCAATGGCTAAAAGAATCTGCCCAATGGTCAGGCTTTTGAAAGGCTTGTTCAGCAGCTTGGCAGCCAACTCGGTCCCCCCTGTGGTGGCCTCCATTTTTAGTACAATACCCAATCCGATACCGCTCAGGAAACCGCCTATTATGCTATACAGCAATATATCGGGAGTGGAAGCACTGCCCACCTCATTTACAAGGAGCCTCGAAGCCAAATCTGCCATATATGCTTCCGTCAAGTCGATAATAACAGATAAAATAACAGTACCATACAAGGTTCTTATGAAAAAATGCCTGCCAATAAATTTATAGCCCATAATAAAAAGTGGAATATTTATTATCAACATCGTTGTTCCCACAGGAAATCTTCCACCGCTAACATAATATATGACTGTAGCAAGCCCGCTTAGCCCTCCTGGAGCGATCTTATAGGGAACCAGAAAAACATTTATTGCAAGTGCTGTTATTGCTGCACCAAATGTGATTAGAGCATATACCTTGAAAAAATTTAATACTTGTTTAAGGCGCATTTATCCTCCAAATTCTTATTGATTATTTTAGTATTAAAACTGATGTATAGTATATTTGCACAATAAAAAAAAACATATATAACTAATATATGCTTTTTCTAAGTATATAAACAATACCTTAACATTCTAATACATTACAGAACTTTTTGCAAAAATGCCCTCGTCCGTTCGTTTTTAGGATTTGTAAAGATCTGTTCCGGAGAGCCTTCCTCACTTATTTCACCCTTGTCCATAAAGATTACTCTCGAACCTACTTCCCTAGCAAAGCCCATTTCATGGGTTACAACTACCATTGTCATCCCATCTCTAGCAAGTTTCTTCATAACCTCCAGAACCTCACCTACAAGCTCGGGGTCAAGAGCCGAGGTAGGCTCATCAAAGAGCATGATTTTCGGCTTCATGGCAAGTGCTCTTGCGATGGCCACTCTCTGCTGCTGTCCGCCTGAAAGCCTTGCAGGGTACTCATCCCTTTTATCCTCCAGACCAACCATTTTTAAAAGCTCCATGCCATAATTTATTGCTTCAGCCTTTGGAAGCTTCTTAACAGAAATGGGTGCTTCAATAATATTCTCAATTACCGTCATATGAGGAAACAGATTAAATCTCTGAAAAACCATGCCTAGTTCTGTGCATATCTCCGAGATCTTCTTGTGAGATATTTTATACTGGTTTTTTCCTCCCGCCTTCTCAGCAAGAAGCTCATTCTCTATCATTATTTTTCCGTTTGTTATTACCTCAAGGTGGTTTAGGCACCTGAGAAGGGTACTCTTACCTGATCCACTGGGACCTATAATACACAGCACCTCTCCCTGGTAGACCTCCAGATTTATGTTCTTTAGTACCTCGAGGGCCCCAAAGGACTTATATAACTTTTCAACTGTTATCATTTTATTCACGTAGCCTGCCCCCTATTCATAAACTGAGTATTTCTTCTCAAGTTTCTCGAAAACAATCGTACAAATAGTTGTAATTGCAAGATAAATTATAGCAGAAGGCAGATAAATTGTCGGATTTGCCGTTGTACTCTGTATCTCATTTGTTACACGCATCAAATCCGGCATTGCCACTATGGATACCAGTGAAGTGTCCTTTATCAGCATAATAAACTCATTGCCTACCGGGGGGATCAATCTTCTGTAAGACTGGGGAACAATAATCCTCCTCATGGCCTGTCCATAGC
>JAEZIV010000438.1 GCA_023436515.1 Bacillota bacterium | reverse complement strand
TAGTACTTATAACAGCCCCATCAGGATTATTCCTGTATTTAGTAACATTGATTATGTTTAAACTACCCATTTGCTTAAGCTGTTCATCAAAGCTTTCATTCATACCGATTCCCAAAGAAACCATAACAACTATTGCGGCAGTACCTATAATGACTCCGAGTACAGTAAGAATGGTTCGGGTTTTTCTTCTGAAAAGATTACGAAGTCCCATTATTACTAGATCAAAGCTCCTCATCAAACATTAATTCCTTTCTCTTTTTAATCTTTCTTCGGATTAGAAGGACAGCCATTATTATCACAGCAAGTATAACAGCACCGCTGGCAATATAAGCCCATAGGGGTATTTTGAAGCCACTTTCCACGGGAGGCATTTCTCCTTCGCCGGGCATGGGCTGAGGAGCAGGCATTTCCATAGCATTTATAGCTATTTCCTTCTTTAGCTCCTGTGGTTTTCCATCGGCATCCTCATACGTGAATATAACAAAGCCGTTAACGGGACCTGGTGTTTCCGGAACAAGCGCACCGTCAAAGGAATCACTTTTTCCTGACTCAAAGTTTCCTACGAAATAGCTGGTGCCTTCAATTCTGAAGTTACCTTCCAGCTTTACCATCAGATTATACAAAGTGGATTTACCCATGTTGAAGAAGCTGACATTTACGGGTATTGGGTTTCCTACATAGGCTTCAGGAGGAATACTCATGTCACCAACTACAAGGCGCGGTGACTGAAGGAGTGGAATTCCAACAACATCCTTTGTATTATACGGATTCCCTTTTTCGTCCTCATATTCATAGTTTACGCTGATAGTATATTGCTTAGGAGCGGCATCTGCTTTTGATGTAAAGGTTACCTGCTTACTCACGCTGGCTTTAGGAGCTATTTGGTCTATATAAAAAGAGTTAGAGTTTACCGTACTAAAGGTTCCGTCGTCAGAAGCAAGTGAAACCTTAATATTACTTATAGTTGAAGTTTTACTCGTATTTAAGATTGACAAGTCAAGGGTAAACTGTTGCCCGGCGTTTATTACCTCGGGGTTCACGCTGTATTTATCAATGATTAGTCTTGGTACTGATTTGCCGGTTTTATTCTCAACATTGAAACCTACATATTGCAGGGCTGTTTGTTTTGAGCCATTTCCGGAGGAGGAAAGGTCATATTCAACATTTATTGCTACAGGATAATTTTTAGTAACTGCATCATCAGAAACAAAAAGCTGAAACTGAACATTTTTTGTCTCTCCTTTTTTTAAGGCTGGAATAATGATTGTATTAAGAGTTCTTGGGATTATTTCCTTATCAGTAGCCAAGGTAACCTTAACATTATATGCATCAGCTGTTCCTGTGTTTGCAACATCGCAGGAGATGAGGGCGTTACTTCCGGGAATAAGGGTGGAACCTGGAGACACAATGTTCTTTAATTCAATAACTGATTGTAATGCAGCACCTGATTGAACATTATAAAAAAACTCTATTTCGTCGGAAAAGGAGGAACCGGAAGCATCGGTATAATCCAGTTTAAGCCTTAGGCTGTTTGAACCTGACTCGATTTTGGACGAAGCAGCCAAATCATATGTAAATACTGAGGTAGCTCCACCATATATGGTTGACTTGGTTTGTTTGTTCGTGCTGCCTATGATACTTGCACCATCATTTTTTAAACCAAGTAAAGTTACTTCAACTTTTTTTGCCGATACGGTTCCGTCATTTTCAAGGGTTATATTTAGTTTAAAGTTCTCTCCGGCGTGTACAGGGGAGGGATTGGTTGTAACGGTCTTTAATAAAAGCTTTGGCAGCTTTGAGCCCTCAGTTGTTTTAAGATATCCGGTTTCATTTGAGCTGAAAAAATCATTTGAGTAGTTATAGTACTGAATGTTAAATCTAATTGAATGAGTTTTAACAGCTGCACCGGAGGAGATTCTAAAGGTAAATTTAACCTCCTTGGTTTCGTTTGGCTGTATCGATTCAATCGTCTGGGATATATTCATTGTTTCTACCACCACTGGGCCCGAATCATCAAGTACCGGGGATATGACTATATTTCTTGCTGCATACAGGGAGGTATTTTTCAGGGGTAGCGTATAGGTCATCTGTGACCCTACTTGTCCTGATGGAATAGTGGCATTGCTCGCAATTACTATTTTAGGAGCATACTTGCTTGTGTCAACGGGAGTAGAGGGAGTATCATCCTTTGGAACAGCCTGGGATATTGTGATGGAATCATCTACCTGGTAAACATTGGCATCTGTGTCGTTAACGTACTGTATTGTTACCTGAAGCTTGTTGGAGCCTCCGTCATATACAAAACGACCTTGCGTAGAAACTTGCTTACCAACATCGATAGCTGATATTTCAGGTAAAGAGCCTGAATTTTTTATTGAAAAGGATGAGCTTCCGTCAACAATAACCTTAACGTTTGTTATTTTGTCTGAAGATAGGTTCTGAATAGTCAGTATCATGTCAAACTCGCTGCCAGAAGTAATTCTGCTCTCAGTAGTAAAATATGTAACCAGTTTGACATCCTGTGCAGCACTTACAGGTTGGGGTAATAAAATAATACCCGATAATATAATTAAACAAGTTAAAATGATAGAAATAGTTTTTTTAATTATGTTCATTTGTTTAGCCTCCAAGCTTTATGCTTACTTATTTATTAATAATCCCTCCGAGGGAGTTAAGGTTTCAATTTTTTCAATGTTTCCATCTAAAATATGGATTATCCTGTCTGCGTACCTTGCAATATTAATATCGTGTGTAACAATTATTAAGGTTTGATTGTTTTTTCTTGCAATTCCTATTATCAGATTCATAACCTCGATAGTGGTTTTAGAATCCAGATTTCCCGTTGGTTCGTCAGCAAAAACTATTTCAGGATTACCAACAAAGGCTCGGGCAATACCTACTCGCTGCTGCTGCCCTCCGCTCATCTGAGATGGTTTTCTATTACTGTGGGTGGTAAGGCCCACCGAATTTAACATTTCCTTTGATTTTTTATCTCTGATCCTTTTAGGTATACCCTTAAAGGCTAAAGGCAGACCGACGTTTTCCTGGGCAGTCAAGCTGGGTAGAAGATTATATGATTGAAATACAAACCCTATATATTTTTGTCTGAAAAGCACCAGCTTTTTTTCATCAAGCTTCTCAACATGAATGTTTTTAATTATAATTTCACCTCTTGTAGGCTTCTCAAGCCCTGCCATTAAATTGAGCAGTGTTGATTTTCCAGAACCAGAAGTACCTAAAAGGCAGCAAATCTCCCCTTTGGCAATTGACAGATCGATTTTTTCTAATGCAATAACTTTCTCATTACCGACTCTGTATACCTTACGTATACCCTTTACTTCTATTATATTCTCCAATAACTCACTCCTCCTTTGTATGAAATTACCAACTATTATTAGACGTAATAACCATGAAATTTGTTCCAGAGTTATTCTGGAACTTAAAAAAAATAATGACTTTAATTAATTGGATTTTAATGACTATTTATGTTATTTATTATATAATACTGATATATTATAATGCAGTATTTATTCTTAATAATTTCTTAAATATTAAGGCGGGAAATCTTGATGGAAAAGAAGTATGTATCGGTTAATGATGATATTTTGGGAAGCTACCTCGGGGAAGATGTTTATTCTATGGGGGGCAATATGATAGTCCCTATAAATACTATTATTACAGAGCATATATTGAAAAAGCTCAAGGATTTCAGGATTGATAGGGTATTTGTTTTTGTATCAAATCCCGTTCATGGTGATGACTATTTAACCGATCAAAATATCAATGAGGAACAGAAAAGGTATATTGAAGACGTCAATACTGCGAAGATAATGCTCCAGGACCTTGCTTCGGGTAAAGAACTGGACTTTAGCAAGGCTGAAAATATTTCTGAGCATATTTACAGCAAGATAAACGACTGCGGTTCTCTCATGGATTGTGTAAATTCGGTACGAATAGCAGACTCCTATACCTACTCCCACTTAGTTAATGTCTCGGTTTACTCAATGCTTCTTGGGAAATGGTGCGGCTTTAACAAAAGGCAGCTGAAGGATATAGTTATGGCTGGTTTACTTCATGACGTAGGAAAGGCACAGATACCTCTTGAAATCCTTAATAAGAGGGGAACTCTATCCGAAGAAGAATTTGAGATAATGAAAAGACATACTGTTTACGGATACGAAATGATTAAGGATAATACCGAACTAAGCATGGATATTAAGAGAGCTGTAATAATGCACCACGAAAAGGAGAACGGTAGCGGTTATCCTTTTGGCATTAAGGGGAGCCAAAAAAATTTGTATTCAAAAATTGTTACAGTAGCAGACATATTTGATGCCATAACCTCCGAAAGAGTATATAGAAGAAGGCAAACCCCATTTACGGCCTTTAAGGAACTGGAGAATGTCGGATTTGAAACCGTTGATCCAAAGGTAATGATGGTTATGTTTACAAATATGCCCAGCTATTACGTGGGCTCAAAGGTCAGGATGCAGAATGGGGAGATTGGGGAGGTTGTTTACGTTCCCAATCAGTGTGCATATGCACCAGTTATCAAGGTTAATGAAAGCTTTGTAGATTTTTCAGTGGAAAAGGACGAAATAATCAAGGAATTTATTTAGTTCATTTATCTGCTATAGAAGAATCTGATAGAAGATCTATAAAGGTACTCACCGCTTTTGACAGCATTACATTATTCATAGTCACGATGCCTACCTCTCTGGAAGGGAGTTTTTCATTTATATTTACACGGAAAAGCTTCCCATTTTGGATATGCTCGGATACACTGTTTTCCAAAACATAAGCAATTCCTGTTCCGATAAGCGCAAATTCAACGAGAAGATCAAGGCTTTCAAGCTCTATTTCAGGAGAGCATACCAACCCATTCTCAGCAAAAAAGGCATCTATGGTTTTACGCGTGGAGCTGTCGGAGGGCAGCAGCACCAAAGGATATTTGTTGAGCTCCGACAATGGAATCTTACTTTTTTCAAGGGCCGAATACTTATTCGATGCCACAAAGATATCCTTTACAGTAATAAAGGGCGAGGCTGAAAATAGTCCAGAGTTAACAGGCAGTGTGGATATAACCATGTCTGCAAGTCCGTTTTTAAGCACCTCCAGCAGCTGAGGGGTTGTCCGGTTCACAACCTTTATTGAAATATTAGGATATAACCTTCCAAACTCTTTTATATAGGGCATTACAAAGTATTTACATATCGAGTCACTGACCCCTATTCTTATTTCACCGGCTTTAAGACCTTCTAACTCGTGGAGCTTTGCCTCTGCTGTTTTTAAAAAATTAAAAGCCTGTGACACATAACTGAAAAGCATCTCACCCTCTGATGTAAGCTGAATGCTACGTGATTTTCTGAAAAAAAGTGTAACTCCCAACTGCTTTTCAAGCTGCTTAATTGATTGACTAACTGCAGATTGTGATATAAACAGCTTTTTAGCGGCGATTGAAAAGCTACGATTATAACCACAGTGATAGAATATTTTATATAATTCAAAGTTAATATCCATAAGAACTCCTAATGTGACTTATTAATAATATTAATTTTACTAATAGATTATATCATAATATAATTAATATATCATCTTGTACCTAAAACATTGACTTTATTATAAGGATAGAATAAAGGGCGGTTATTGCTTGTATCGTCCGGAA
>JAEZIV010000468.1 GCA_023436515.1 Bacillota bacterium | reverse complement strand
GTAAAGGGGATTGAAATAGGAGAGGGGTTTGGAGTTGCCTCTATGATAGGCTCTGAAATGAATGATACACCGTATTATGATGAGAAAACCGGAAGAATCAGATTTAAAACCAATCGGGCAGGAGGTATGCTCGGTGGAATTTCAAACGGTGAAGAAATCCGGATACGTGTTGCTGTAAAGCCTACACCCACAATAATGCAGGATCAGCTCACGGTGAATGTACAGACACTTGAGCCGGTAATCCATAAATTTGCATCTAGAAGTGACCCATCCCTTGTGCCAAGGGTTTACTCAATTTGTGAGGCTATGGTTCGAATTGCACTTGTGGACAGTATTATTATGTCCTCAGGACTCAGAAGTATTACCGAAATGAGTGCCAGGTGGGACAACTTATGAGGCATCAGGACTATGGGGAAAACATCATTCTCATCGGCATGCCTGGAACAGGAAAAACTACAGTTGGAAAGCTTTTAGCAGAAAGGCTTAATTATGTCTTTATCGATACTGATCAATGCATAACTGATAAAACAGGTAAAATACCAAGACAGCTGGTTGAGGAAAACGGTAGGGAACATTTCCTCCGCGTTCAGGATGAGGTAGTATTAGATATCCATGTAAGTCATAATGTTATTGCTACTGGAGGTGGTTTGGTTCATAGTGATATTGCAATGAAGCATCTGAAGAAATTGGGCAAAATAGTATTTTTGGACACAAGCTATGATACAATTGAGGCAAGAATGGATAAGTCGAGGAAGCTGGTGAAGGCTGGGGGTACTCTTAGAAGCCTGTATGATGAGAGAAGTCCATTATATGCCGGCTACGCAGATGTAACTGTTAAATGTGACGGAACCGAACCTATTGTTATATGCAGCAGGATAATAGAAATGCTTGAGGGTAATAAGGTTATGTAAGTATATTGATTCAGCCACAATACTATGAAAAGGGTAATGAGAAACAATGAGTAAAATAAAGGTTTTAATTGTAGATGATAATATTATGACTGCACAATCACTATACGACAAGCTAAATGATTGTGAGGACTTTGAAATGCTAGACATTGCAAAGGACGGGCTTGAAGCAATAGAACAGATAAACAAACTAAATCCGGATGTGGTTTTGTTGGACATTATAATGCCTAAGCTGGATGGAATTGGGGTGCTTGAGCATGCAAAAAACTCCGATTTGGATAAGAGGCCGGTTTACATAGTATACTCAGCTGTCAGTCAAGAAAACTATGTAGCACGGGCGATGAATTTAGGTGCAAACTATTACATAATTAAGCCTTTTGATGAGAGTGTGCTGTCATTGAGGATCAGGCAGCTATACACTGACTATAAAGTGAATCAGTATCCAAGGAGAGAGTTTCGATCTCCGTTACCCCAGAAGAAAAATAGATATGATGATGAATTAAAGGTTTTAGCGACAAAATATATGAGAGAGTTCGGTTTAAAGGCTCATATGATCGGCTATAGCTACATAAGGGATATTGTGACAGATTCTTTTGACAGTTATTGCATTAATGGGACTCTTCCAAAGGGCATATACAGAGAAACTGCTGAAAAAAACAATGTTTCTGTTCAAAAGGTAGAGAGGGCTATCAGAAACTGTATAGAGAATGTATTATCCTCTTCGGATAAAACTCAGAAAAAGCCCACAAATTCTCAAGTAATTTGTCAGTTGATTGACAAAATCAGAACCAATGACTAACAAAACTAAAACATTATATAAATACAAAAAGCCCCGACATTCATCGGGGCTTTTATGTAGTGTACCCTTAAGGGTGCATTGTTTACGCGTTAACGTTGTCCTTCAAAACCTTACCAGCTTTGAAAACAGGAGCTTTTGATGCAGGAATAGTTATTTCCTTCTTAGTCTGTGGGTTTCTTCCCTTTCTTGCAGCTCTTTCTCTTACTTCGAAGGTTCCGAAACCAACTAAAGTAACTTTGTCGCCAGCCTTAAGGGTATCCTCAACTGAAGAAATAAATGCATTCAAAGCAGCCTCACTATTTTTCTTGTTTAAGCCTGATTTTGAAGCGATTGAGTTGATTAAATCTGATTTATTCATTATACAACCTCCTAAAAATGGAATTCGACAATATTTTATAATGAAAATAGGCTAAAGTCAAGCCTTTGAAGGCAAAATAGTTAATTTGTACCAGCAAAATAGGAAAGATTTTAACAATATCCGTAAAAAGTCATTTTAATTTGGTACAACGTGTATTTCAACCCTTTTCAAACTTTCCTTTAGTGCTTTATAGAAATAGTTTTCACTATGATCACCTTTCGAATCACCCATTACCAGAAGATCAATTCTATGTTCTCGGGCAAATTCACATATAGTATTCACGATATTATCAGATCGAAGAACAGTTAGGTTGGCTCCCACGGCTTTAGCAATTCCAAACAAATATTCAAGAGCCTCTCCTTCCTTATCGTTATCAAGAAAGCTCCAGCTGTTTTTAGCAACATGAATGATAAATATTGAATCCCCTTCATTTGAAAACTCCAGAGCTTTGTTAATAAGCCTTTCACAGGTCTTCTGCTGAGTTACACAGACTAATATATTACTTACAGCTGTTGTCAATAAATAACCTCCTTTCGTATATATTAATTATACTAGAGTATTACTGTTTTGTCTTTGAATATTCCTGTAACCTTTTGTACATTTATTAACTTTTAGGTTGTTTAACTTCAATTAATTTGTGTATAATAATTTTATCATTTAGTACATTAAATACTCATGAATTGGAGGCAGTTAATGAGAGATATTGACGTAAGCATAATTATAGAAGCTGTAAGGGATATGTGCATTAATGCGAACTATTTTCTCAATAGAGATATAAGGAACGCAATAGAGGCGGGTCTTTCGCAGGAAAAATCACCTATAGGTGCAGAGGTGTTGGAAAAATTGCTTTTAAATGCTGATCTGGCCGCAGAAAAAAATATTGCGATGTGTCAGGACACCGGAATGGCTGTTGTGTTCATTACCCTGGGACAGGAGGTTCACATTGTAGGAGGCTCCTTGTCTGATGCAGTAAATGAAGGTGTAAGAAGGGGGTATAAAGAGGGATACCTTAGAAAATCAATTGTGGCGGATCCTATTGAAAGAGTAAATACAGGAGATAATAC
>JAEZIV010000377.1 GCA_023436515.1 Bacillota bacterium | reverse complement strand
TAAACTCTTGCATCATGGTAAACTTCCATAGTTGCAGTAGCAATGTATTTTGCCGCACTTGAGAAACCCGGGCAGTGGTCGGTTCCAAACAAGTCATTATCAATTGTCTTTGGAACACCCATAACTCTGCACTCGTAACCAACCTTCTGCATGTACTTGCTTACTTTGTTGCAAGTATCCATTGAATCATTACCGCCGTTATAGAAGAAATATCTGATGTTATATTTTTTGAAAACTTCAACAAGTCTCTTGTAATCTGTTTCATCTTCCTCAGCTGATTTCAGCTTATAACGAACTGAACCCAGAGCGGATGAAGGAGTTGTCTTTAATAATTCGAGCTCATATGCATCTTCCTGGCTCATATCGTAGAATTTTTCATCAAGAATACCCTTGATACCGTGAGCTGCACCATAAACAGCTGTAATTGCCTCCTGCTTTAAAGCTTCCTGAAATACTCCGCAGGCACTGGCATTAATAACAGAAGTTGGTCCACCGGATTGTCCGAATATAGCGGCACCCTTTAAAACTGACATTGTATATACCTCCTAATAATTTATATTAATTTATAGAATGTACGCGTGCTTTTACCAGACCCATCTTTAAAAGGACTGATTTGACAATACGCAATCACATTAAAATATAGCATAATGATTTTAAAAATGCAATTATGCAGCACCAAATCATGCAAACAAACTTTAAGTTTTTTCTCTTCTAAGTATTTACTAAAACAGGAGCAATATCCGGTATTAAACATATTCTTATGGAAAAGCTATGTGTAATACTAGAAAGGAGTATTATTTATTAAGCTGTTTGTCAAAAAAATATCATAAATTCCCTTGATTTTAGAGGGAATTTTTCATAAAATAGAAATGATAATTTAAATTACCTTATTATTTATCAAATGAGTAACTTTGCTAAATAATAATAATTATAAAATGAAATTCAAAAGTTTTATGCCGAGGTACAGCCTGAGTTCATAAAAACATTAGGGTTTCAGGTAAAAATAAATTTAAAAAAGGAGTGCATTTAGAAATGGCATTAGTAAATTCTAAGGAAATGTTTAAGAAAGCCTATGAAGGCGGATACGCTATAGGAGCTTTCAATGTTAATAACATGGAAATCGTTCAGGGTATAACAGAAGCAGCAAAGGAAGTTAACGCTCCAATTATTCTTCAGGTTTCATCAGGAGCAAGAAAGTATGCTAACCATACTTACCTTATGAAGTTGGTTGAAGCTGCTATAATTGAAACAAACCTTCCAATCTGCCTGCATTTGGATCATGGTGATACATTTGAGCTTTGCAAATCTTGTATAGACGGTGGTTTCACTTCAGTTATGATCGACGGATCACACCATTCCTTTGAGGACAACATAGCTCTTACAAAGAAGGTTGTTGACTATGCTCATGAAAGAGGAGTAACTGTAGAAGGTGAGTTGGGAAGACTTGCTGGAGTAGAGGATGACGTTAATGTATCTGACGCAGATGCTGCTTACACAAACCCTGCACAGGTTGAAGAATTCGTTACAAAAACCGGTGTTGACTCACTTGCCATAGCTATTGGTACAAGCCATGGTGCTTACAAGTTTAAGCCTGGACAGAATCCTAAGCTCAGATTTGATATTTTAGAAGAAATCGAGAAGAGACTTCCACAGTTCCCAATAGTTCTTCACGGAGCTTCATCAGTAATTCCTGAGTATGTTGAAATGATAAACAACAACGGCGGAAAGATGCCTGATGCTATAGGTATTCCTGAGGATATGCTGAGAAAGGCTGCAGCAATGGCTGTATGTAAGATAAACATTGACTCAGATCTTAGACTTGCTATGACAGGTTCAATCAGAAAGTATATGGCTGAAAATCCAAGCCATTTTGACCCAAGACAATACCTTTCACCTGCAAGAGCAGCTATAAAGGAACTTGTTAAGAACAAGATGATTAATGTTCTTGGCTGCAACGGTAAGGCTTAATATTATTTAAATAGTAAACAATCAACAGCTTCCGGATTCGTTAAAGAATTCAGAGGCTGTTTTGTTTTATACTGGGTTTGCTGGAGTAAGGTTGACAGACTGATTTCCATAATATAGAATGTTTACAAAATATGCCATAGGAGAACAAGCTGTATGAAAATACCTTCAAAAGCTGAAGCAGAAAAATTGCTGAACGAAGCTGCTACAATGTTTCCCGGAGAATGGGTAGCTCACAACAAAGTTGCTGGAAAGTGTGCTGAGTCTATTGCTGAAAGATGCGGAGATATGGATTCCGAGGCAGCATATGTTCTGGGGCTGCTTCACGATATTGGGCGACGATTTGGTGCCAGTGATTTAAGACATACGATCAATGGCTATAAATTTATGCTGGAGCAAGGTTATAACGATTCAGCAAGAATTTGTCTCACTCATTCCTTTCCCATAAAAGACATTGCCTCATACAATGGTCAAAATGACTGTGATAGTGACGAGACAATTTTCATACAGGATTACATAAATAAAATACAGTATGACGACTATGATATGTTAATTCAATTGTGCGATGCCATTTCATACCCTACAGGTCCGTGCCATCTGGAAAAAAGATTTGTTGATGTTGTAATGAGAAAGGGCTTTAGCCATCTTACCCTTCCAAAATGGAAGGAGCTATATAAAGTAAAAGACCATTTCGAGGCAAAAATGAAGTTTAAAGAGTGACGGTGGATGTGGACGAATAAAGGCAGATAAGAAACGAGGATCTCAACAGAATAAGCGCAGGATGGCTTGTCTTTTTGAAAAAAAAGGAGCTATAGCTTATAAAAAATCACGAAACATACATTAACTTCTGCGAATGCCGAGCCAGTAACCGAAGTTTATTATAAAATTTACGGCAATATTAGTCTTAGAGACTTTCATCCTTTGCATAAATGAACCGAGCGAAAAGAGATTTCGCCGGAAGCGTAAGTAACCATCAAATAGCTTGGCCGAGGTCATATTCTTCGGTTGAAATGCCACTATTGTCTTGCTGTTATACTTACTCCAGTCTTCACTAAGTAACCGTCCTTCTTTCTTAAATTGCTCATATATTGGCGTTTTGAGGAATGGCGTTAAAATGCTCACCGTCACGCCGTCTATACCGATGTGCCGTTCTGTCAGAATTTCGCACTAATTTCGTAGCAATGCGGTGCGTTGGGCGTATTGACTGTAATCGCCACAAGGTCAAATGACTTACGGTACGGAACGTGCTGACAGTACTCATCTACGAGTGTTAGGGCATAATATTGCTCGTCAACGAATGCCGCAAGGTAAGGAATCGTTATTTGTGAAAAGTTGTTAAATTGCAAACGCCGCAAATAGTTAATTTCACGATTCTCCGGCTGAATCATAAGTAGGGTAATCATCTCTATAGAACCCCTAATCGCTTTATTTACTCAATTCAATAGGAAACTGTTCACCATTCCAATAATCACCACACCAATTATATAAAGCGCGCATGCACTGCAGATAAAGCCTGGTAGGAAGATAAGAACAAATTTTCGCTTTTTATTAGAACTGTCTTTTATCACATTGAACTTATATACCGCCATACACGCTAAAAGCATGGGTATTGCACCAAAAGCAAGCCATGTAAATGCCCGCTCTTTCCATGTAAAAGGGAGCATCGCATAAGGGTTTACTATTTGGGCTGAACCGAAAAGTGTGATACAGCCAAGGCTGACAGCGATGACTACGCCTATGCCGTAAACAGTATTGCTGATTATTCTTGCAGTCTTATTCATCGCTTGTCATCTCTTTCCTGTATTCCAAAATATCGCCGGGTTGGCAGTCGAGGGCTTCGCACAGTTTTTCGAGCGTAGACATTTTTAGTGCCTTAACCTTACCTGTCTTAATCATCGACACATTGGCCATTGTAAAACCGACGCGTTCGGCGAGTTCAGTGACACTCATTTTGCGCTTCGCGAGCATAACGTCCACGTTTATTATTATCATAGAGTTCCCTCGCTTTCCTCTTGTAGGACAGAGGCTTTCGTCAAATAGCGAGAAAGAACCGCCGCTAAGAAGGCGAGGGTGACGACGAAAATATCCCCAATAATGGACAAGAGAAGGATGCCCGGATGGTTCATATCAAGCAAAAGTAATAGAACATTACCGATGAACAGAAGCGCTGCGTCGAATAAAAGCAATACTGCCCCCGTCTTGACCCATTTCGCCGTTAAGATAGTAAACACGGTATCTTTCGTTACCGCACCCGACACTTTCCATACAAAAACGAGTACGGCAAAACACGGCAGTGCGATTATCCATACGAACATTAACCACGGCCAAAACCATCCACTAAATTCAGGATTTGAATTGATAATACTCCAGCCCCAAGATGGTATGACATAGATGCAGAGGAACAAGCCGCTTATAGCGGCGGCTATTACAGAAATACGCATAAGGCTTCCCAAAGTTCTTGACGTCATATGAAGACTCCTCCCTGACTTAACTGCCATTAAGTATATCATAGACAAAAAATTATTACAATAATTATTTATTGTAATACAGTAAATTATTATCGAAGTAGGATTAAGTGTTTAGATTGGCGGTTAAGCAAGAACAACACAGTCTGCCCGAGTGTGGGCGAGCTGTGTTGTTTCACGTTCATGCCTTTATTTCTAAACCGTTCTCTTTTTTCAATTCTAGTGTATCTGCGATGGTTAGGAAAACATTTTAATACTCCAGCCAACCTGCTCTGTCAACCTCTGATTTTTCATGCGTTTCAGCTTATCTAATCATTCAACCTCGTTATCAACACTACCGTCTTAACGCACAGCACATATAGAAAGATATCAATTTTTAGATATCCCCAACAAAAATAACGTTAAATCATGCTATCCGTCAGCTTGTGATAGGCTTCCAGCATTTCTATAAACCTTTCGCTGTCTCCGCCGCAGTCAGGGTGGTACTTCTTTGCCAATTCTCTGAATCTCTTTTTTATGTCATTAAAGGTTGATTCGGGGGGAAGCCCCAATACATTCAGCAAATCAGGAGCATACAAATTTACATGTGTAATTCCGTTTTCCTTATAATACTGGAAATATACCATGCAGAAAAATTCTGAGAAAATTTCCTTCAATTCCGACTTGCTGATCAAAACCAGATAGTTCATGGGGTATTTTACTGAGGTATCATATTCACTTCTGGTAGAAAAAAACCGGTTCCATACCAAGTCCTCTTTACCGGTACTGGAAACTCCTCTAAAGCGGGTATCTATTTCAAACCTTTTTAGCTGTCTTAACTTTTTCTTCATTGTTTCAAAGTCCATTAAGTACCCCCCGGTTCACTTATGATGTGTTAGTCAAAGGCATTTATTAACTATTATACATAATTCTCCTGTCTATAGAATAGAACACTTTAAAATATCAACTTTTTTATTAAGAAAATATTAAATTACCTTGACAATTGTTGTAGTTATGGGTCGAAATGCTTTATTATTTAAGTAAAAGTAGAATATTTTGGCTGAAATGCATATAGTGCTGAAATGATTACCTTATTCAGAAGACTATACAATATTTATCTTATATCAATTATTAGGGGGTAAAAATGAGGAAAAAAGCGGGAGTAGTATGTATTTTACTTGTGGTTTTATTGCTCTTCCCAATTATGGGCTCCAAGGTTTTTACCGAACAGGAGTATCCGGGAAACACGACAAATGCACAGGTATCACCTGTCACTGAGGATATGAAGGGAGTATGGATAGCATCTGTATCTAATATTGACTTCCCCTCAAAGCCTGGTCTCAGTGCAGAACAGCAAATGAAGGAGCTTGATGCTATAGTTGATAACGCGGCATACATGGGGTTGAATTCGATTTTTTTCCAGGTGAGACCTACCGGAGATGCCCTATATAAATCCTCTATCTTCCCTTGGTCAGCATATCTGACCGGTAAACAGGGAAAGGCCAATGATAAGGATTTTGATCCACTTGCATACATAATTGAGCAGGGCCATAAAAAGGGAATTAAAATACACGCCTGGTTAAACCCGCTAAGACTTTCAATGGGGACTACAGCAAAGCCAGATAAAAGTATTCAGGTTCTTTCAGCAGACCACCCGGCCAGAAAAATTCCACAGGTTGTTGTTCCAGCCGAAAACGGCAAGCTTTATCTTGATCCGGGGTACCCTGAGGCAATAAAGCTTATAACAGACGGTATTGCTGAGATTCTCCAAAATTATGACGTGGACGGTATTCACTTTGATGATTATTTCTATCCCCAAAAAAGTGAAACACAAGGTAAGGATTTCGATGATAAGAAGTCATACGAGCTCTATAAGGGGACTTTTAAAAACAAGGATGACTGGCGCAGAAACAATATTGATACCCTTGTAAAAAGCTCATATGACACAGTAAAGGCTATAAAGCCTCATGTGGAATTTGGTATCAGCCCATTTGCCATATGGTCCAACAAGGACAAGAACAAAGAGGGTTCCGATACCCAAGGTGGTATTTCTACATATTATGATCAATTTGCCGATACAAAAAAATGGGTAAAGGAAGGCTGGCTTGATTATATCGCTCCACAGATATATTGGAATATAGGGTTTAAGGTAGCCGATTATTCCGTACTTCTGGACTGGTGGAAGAATGTGTGCGCTAGCAGTAATGTAAAGCTATATGTTGGACATGCCGCCTACAAGATCAATGATACGTCACAGGCGGTTGAGTGGCTAGACCCCCTTCAGATTCCAAAACAGATAGCTATGAATAGAGATAGTGGGGCAGTCAGCGGAAGTATCTTTTACGGTTACTCCAACCTTAAGAATAATTCCCTTGGTATAAAGGAAAAGCTCAGGGGAATATATGTTGCGGGAAGAGATCCCTCGGGTACTGTACCGGAGGATCGGCAGTTAGTGATTGCTGCTCCTAATAACGGATACAAGACCTCTTCCTCTAAGGTAAGCATTATGGGGAGCTGCGATCCCGGACAACCTCTTTATTTGAACGGTAATCTGGTAACAACCTCCGAGGATGGATACTTTGTAATATATCAGGAGCTTAAGACAGGCGAAAATAAGCTGGTTTTCAAGCACAAGGACAAGGAAACCATTTTCACAATCACCAGAAACGCTACTGCTTCCTCATCCTCCTATAAAATGCAGAAGGCTGAGTTCAGACCGGGATATTTTTCACCTACAGCGTCAATGACTATGAAAACCGGGCAGACCATTGATTTTTCCGCTGTTGCTCCAACCGGTGCAAAGGTCTGGGTGGAGATTGGAAAATACAAGGTTAATCTGACCAATACGGGGGACATGGCTTCAAACGGTGGTGCAATAACCCCTGCCAGGTATAAGGGGACCTTTACTGTTCCGTCTATACCGGGAAGTCAAAAGGTTCTGAAGCTTGATAAGCCTGTTTTTGTTATGGAATATAAGGGTCAGAAAATTACACGTCCTCAGAGCAATACCATAACTGTTCAGTCCGACAAGCACCATAAGTATGCTGTTGTAAGTACTTCCGAGGCTGAAGCAGTGGCCAGAACTGGTCCGTCAACTGATGCCTCAAGGACTACTCCTTTGATAAACGGTGGTGTTGACCATATTGTTGGAGAACAAAATGGGTATTATTTATTGAAAAGTGGTGTCTGGACTGATAAAAAGAATGTAAAAGTGGTTAATGACAAGCCTCTGGATGTAAACAAAATCAGTTCAATCTCCATGAAAAATATGGATAGCTATACTGATATAACCTTCAAAATGCCTGTTAATGCAGTTTTTGGAGTTGAATTAACTTCCCCGGAAGCCGTAACACTTACTATATACGGCACATCCGGAAGGGCATATAGCTCAAGTGTGCCTGAAGCTTCAGTTTTCAAGTCAATGAATTATAAGCTTGTGAACGGAATTGCTCAATACACCTTTGCGCTGAAATCAGCAAATAACTACTTTGGGTATTATGCTCAATATAAAAATGGGGGACTGGTATTATCTCTCAAGAATGCACCAAAGATTGCAGGGAGCGGAAGTAAGCCCTTAACGGGATTGAAGGTACTATTGGATGCCGGTCATGGCGGCACTGAATCAGGAGCCATTGGACCCTTGGGTAAATATGGGCTATATGAGAAGAATATTAATCTTGCTATAACACTGAATACCAGAAATTATTTGCAAAATCTAGGGGCAACTGTTGTAATGACAAGAACAACTGACAAGACTGTAAGTCTTTCTGAAAGAGCAAATATGATCAGGAAGGAAAAGCCTGACATTGCGGTGTCCATACACAATAATTCCATGGATGTAACTGCGGATTACACAAAGCATACAGGGTTGCTGGTTTTATATTCCAAGGACAGCTCAAAGTCAGCTGCAGGCTATGTAAAGGATTTGCTGGTGGCAGACCTTCAGAGGAAGGACAGCGGCTTTAGGTGGCAGAGCCTATCGGTGTGTATGGTAACACAGTCACCTGCTATCCTGATTGAAGGCGGCTTTATGTCAAATCCTGCGGAGTACCAATGGCTGTCCAGATATGACAATCAGGCACAAATAGGAGTTTCAATTGGTAAGGCTGTTGAAAGCTGGGCGAAGAAAAATACAAGATAAGACAATTATGTACCAGGAAGGGGATTCATGATTTAATACTTAAAGGAGTAATTAACAAAGCTTCTGACAAATAATGCATAGTGCTAAACTAAATATATTGGTATAACACATAAAATCCACGTCAATAATTGAATTGAGGTGGATTTTTTTTATGCGTCCTTCAGGAGCAGTGCTCGAAGGACGCTGTGCCTGAAGGGCACTTTGGTCTTCACAAGCATTGCTCGAAGGACGCTGTGCTCTTCAGGAGCATTGTCTATGAGTACGTTGACTAATGGGCACATGTTCACTTCTATTTTCATTTTAATTTTTTGGAGGCTTAAATGGTTAAGGTTGGGATACCAAGAGGTTTATATTACTATAAGTTTTCAACATTATGGGAGAAATTCTTTTCCGAGTTGGGTGCGGAAATAATTATCTCAGATAAAACAAATAAAAATATAGTCTTAGAGGGTGCAAATAACTGTGTATCTGAAGCTTGCCTGCCTATTAAGACATATTACGGACACGTCATTAATTTACTTGGAAGGGCAGACTACATTTTCCTGCCCCGGTTTACAAGTATCTCGAGAAAGCAATACATTTGCCCTGAAGTAGCGGGAGTGCAGGATATGGTCAGAAACACAGTTAAGGTATTGCCAAGGATAATTGATACCGAAATTAATCTGCGCAAATCTGATAAAAGCTCCTGGACCGCAGCTCAATACACAGGCCAGTTCATTACAAAGGACAAGCAAAAAATAAAAAATGCATATATGAACGCTTTAGAGGCCTATAAGAGCGAGAGACAGGTGATAAAATCCGGAGTCCTTGCGGATGAATTTAAGCAGGAAATAGGAGCCATGCCCCTCAGGGTTATCCAAAAGCGCAGTACAAACATAACTGTTGCTGTACTGGGACACTGTTATACGGTATATGACAGCTTTATTAATATGGAGCTTTTCAGAAAGCTAAGAGCCTACGGGATTGGAATAGTAACCCTTGATATGCTCGATTACCAGGAATCGGTGGACAATTGCAGGGAACTGGATAAAATGCTCTTTTGGGATTATGGAACCCGGGCATACGGGGGTGTAATTCAACTCATTGATAATGGAGGAGTTGATGGAGTTATTGCACTTACTTCCTTTGGTTGTGGTGTAGACAGCTTTGTTGTTGAGCTGGTGGAGAAGAAACTAAGAACTGAAAGTGATATCCCCTTTATGAAACTGGTACTTGATGAGCATTCGGCAGAGGCTGGGTTTTGCACAAGGCTAGAAGCCTTTGTGGACATGATTTTAAGGAGGGGTAATATTGAAAATAACATTTCCTCACATAGGTAATACTTATATTATAGCTAAAGCCTTTCTGGAGGATTTCGGTACTGACTTTGTTGTACCTCCCTTTAATACAAACAGAACGTTGGAGCTTGGTGCAAAATATACGGCCGAGGCCCATTGCCTGCCCTTTAAGCTGTTTGTCGGCAACAAGCTCCAAGGACATGAGCTTGGGGCCGATACCA
>JAEZIV010000348.1 GCA_023436515.1 Bacillota bacterium | reverse complement strand
TCATAGTAGGTGATGGCCCGGAAAAGTGCAAGCTTGAGAGCTTGGTTCGTAATATGGGACTTGACGGAGCCGTAGAGTTTACCGGATACAGACGGGATATTTCTGAGCTTTTGCAGCAAGCGGACTTGTTTGTTTACCCCTCCCTATATGAAGAGGCCTTCGGAATATCTGTAGTTGAAGCAATGGCTGTAGGCGTCCCACCAATAGTTTTCAAAAAGGGTGGCTTGATGGAAGTTGTAAATAATGAACTAAACGGCTTTCTCACGGCGGATACAACAGAGGCGTCTCTATCTGAAGAAATAAAAAAGGCATACCGATTGTTTCAAGAGAATAAGCTTGAGGAGTATTCAAAGTCCGCAATAACAAAAGCACAGTGCTTTAGTATAAATAATACAGTCAATAACTTAAGGAATTACTATATTGGCTTAATGTCAGAAAAGCATTAGAAAGGAGTAGGTCTGCAATGGAGAAAAACACTTGTAGAATCCTTGAATGGATGTCAGCAACCTTAACTAATGAGCCTGTAGCTGACATATCGGAAGATGAATGGCCTGTATTTTCCCGGGCAGCACTATCCCATAATCTGACAAATATACTGTTTCCGGTAATACATAAAACTGTCCAGTATAAGCCTGATGAGATATATAGTCTTTGGAAGAGCCGATTGCTTCAGGAAACCTTATACCGATTAAATACTGTTTACAAAATAGATGAGATAGTTCAAAGCTTCAAGGAAAACAACTTGCAGCTAATCATTATTAAGGGTCCTGCACTGGCGAGACTATATAATCCCAACCAATGCAGGAGTATGGGTGATCTGGATATTTTAGTCAGGAGTGATGAGACTGACAGGGCAAAAAAGCTGTTGGAAAGTATGGGGTATAGCTATCAGGAGGATGAGGATGAGGGAGAACACCCGGTTCACTGGGCATACACAAGATTGGGGGGGCTTTATGTTGAACTGCATAGAACCTTACTAAACCCGATGTTTCTTGGTAAAAGGTCAACACAACGGTGGATGAAAAGTATTTGGGATAATTCTCGGATATCAAACTATGAGGGAATAGAATTTAGAGCCTTGTCAGCAGAAGATGAGCTTATAAATCAAATTCTTCATTTAGCAACTCATTTAGTGTATGGCTCGGCAAAAATTAAAAATATTTATGACATAGCCCTATTAATAAAAAGTAATAATTCCGACCTGAATTGGTGCTACGTGAATGAAATATTATCAGAATTGAGGTTATCGGTATTCTCTAAATTGATATTTAGAATATGCAATAAATACTTGGCTTCTGAAATACCGGACTACCTGCTCATGTCAGGGAATAATATGAAAAAGCATATCAGCCCCGAGGAATTTCTGGAAAGATTTATTTTCCTTACAGATAAGGTCAACCTAAAGGGCTGGAGGGTTATTTCGTGGGAGCATCCATACCTATGTAAGCATCAAGCCCTAATGCCCTTAATACTAATAATCGAGTTTTATTTTGAAATGAAGAAAAGTGGAGGAAAGCTAAAAGACTCCATAAACAATTCTATAAATAATACAAAAAACTTCAGCTATACAGGCCGTAGCTTGAAAAGGCTGGGTTTATCAATATAACAAGACGACATATACCCCCCACTTCAGCAAGTGCATAGCTACTGATGGTGGCGGGTATCCCTTTGTTGGACTAATATGTTATAAAAAAGTGCGAAAGAAGGAGAGTAGTATGTCAAAAAGAACCCTGTACGGATCTATAATCGTAACCTACCGCTGCAATGCAAAATGCAACATGTGTGATTGCTTTAAGGATCCCACAAAACCCGATGAAGAGATAACCTTAGACATTATTAAAAGGCTTCCTGAAATGGCCTTTACCAATGTAACCGGTGGAGAACCATTTATCAGACGGGATTTACCTAAGCTTATCCGGGAGCTCTACAAAAAAACCAATAGGATTGTAGTATCCACTAACGGTTATTTTACAGATAGGATCCTGTCCCTGTGTAAGGAGTTCCCTAAAATTGGGATAAGAATAAGCATTGAGGGCCTGCAGGAGGCCAATGATAAAATCCGTGGAATACCTGATGGCTTTAACAGAGGGTATACAACTCTTAAAAAGCTGGTTGCTGCAGGGCACAAGGACGTGGGCTTCGGCTGTACTGTTCAGGAGATGAATGCAGAGGACCTAGTACCCTTGTATAAGCTGTCCGATGGGCTTGATATGGAATTTGCTACTGCTACACTGCACAATTCCTTCTATTTCAGAAAAACCGACAATGTAATAAAGGATAAAAGCAAGGTGGCCGAAGCATTCGAAAAACTGATAAATGAACTGCTCAAATCAAAATCCCCAAAGAAATGGTTCAGGGCATACTTCAACCATGGGTTAATAAATTACATATATGGAAATAAGAGATTACTGCCGTGCGATATGGGGAGTAACGGTTTTTTTGTTGATCCCTTCGGAGAGGTGCTACCCTGTAACGGCAGCACTGTAAAAATGTCCATGGGCAATCTGCATAATAACAGCTGGGAGGAAATATGGACCTCCAAAAGAGCAGATGAGGTTCGCAAGCAGGTAAAGGAATGCCCTAAAAATTGCTGGATGATTGGAAGCGCAGCCCCGGCTATGAAGCAGAGAATATGGGTACCGCTAATATGGGTGGCCAAACACAAGCTAAAGAGCAGATACAGCCTAAATGAAAATAAGTTTATTAATTGTGGAGGTGAGAGTACTTGTGAAGATTGCAATGATAGGGCAAAAAGGTATTCCGTCTAGGGCCGGTGGTATTGAGGTCCACGTTGAGGAAATCTCAAAGAGGCTTGTCTGTATGGGATACCGGGTTGAAGCATATTGCAGAAGGGACTATTGTGACAGGGAGTTTGAAGAGGACTTATTCGATGGCATTAAGGTTAAATATACCCCCTTTATTAAATCAAAGCACCTTGATGCTATAACCCATACGCTAACTTCAACTTTTAGTGCTCTTTTCTCAGGTTGTAATTTGTTTCATTATCATGCATTGGGTCCCTCAACACTCTCATTTATACCAAGACTTTTTGGCAAAAAGGTTATATGTACGGTTCACGGCTTGGATTGGCAGAGAGGGAAGTGGGGGAGGCTTGCATCCATGTACTTAAAATTTGGTGAATATGCATCGGCCAAGTTTTCACATAAGGTGATAAATGTTTCAAAGAACCTGGTTGAATACTTTAGGGATAAGTACAATATTGAGACGCAATATATACCAAACGGCATTCAAAGACCGGACATTTTAAAGCCCAATATAATTAAAACCAAATATAATCTGGATCAAAATGATTACATACTATTTCTGGCAAGAATAGTACCGGAAAAAGGAATACATTACCTAATTGATGCATACAGTAAAATCAGGACTCATAAGAAATTAGTGATTGCTGGCGGTTCAAGCCATAGTAATGCTTATGAAAGTGAGTTGAAGAGTAAGGCTAAGGGAAATGAAAACATCATATTTACAGGTTTTGTAAAGGATGCAGAACTGGCGGAGCTATACAGCAACGCTTATTTTTATGTCCTTCCATCAGATATTGAGGGCTTGCCCATAAGTCTCCTTGAAGCCATGAGCTATGGCAACTGCTGTCTAGTGAGTGATATACCGGAGAACACGAATGTTATTAGCACCATGGGATATTCCTTTAAAAAATCAAATATCGATGACTTGGCCAATAAGCTGAACATGCTTATACAGGATGAGGATAGAGTAACTCAAATTAAGAAATATGTCTCTGGTTATGTTATCAGAAAATACAACTGGGATGAAATAGCAGTTAAAACTTCAAAAGTCTATAAAGAGATTTCTCAAAAGAAACATAGTCACAAGGCTTCATTTGCATGCCAAGAAACAAAGGGTTCCAGCAAAATAATTAACATGGAGGTAAAAAAATTATGAAAGAGTATTTTAAGCCGATTATGAAGTGCATTGAGTTACGTTCGGAGGAGGGTATAGCCTGTTTCGGATCAGGAGCTGCTCCGCAAAAACCGGATATTCCTACCTTTGGGGGAGGTCCCAAATTTGACCTTTCGGATTTGCTTGACTGGTTATTTGGGTTTTCGCATAAGGGCGGTAAAAAGAAAAAAGGTAGATGGTAATTTAATTATCGGGAATATAGTAATTGACAACAAATATGGAAATAATTAGTGTATAAACTAAGACGCATATTTTAAAGCTGAAAATAATAGTATTCTAGGTAAATCTCTAAAAGGATGGGGTTAAAAATGAAAATAAAAGCTGGTTATATGCTCAGGGAGATTGCAGGGCAATATGTCGTAGTCCCATTAGGAGCAAGGGTTGTTGAGTTCAATGGAATAATCACACTCAGTGAGAGTGGTGCCTTTCTGTGGAATAAACTGGTTGTAGGGACAGATGTTAATGGGCTTGTAGAGGGTATTCTCCAAGAATATGACGTAGAGCGATCAATTGCTGAGAAGGATGTTGAAGAATTTGTTGCTTCAATTTCTGAAAGACAGCTGGTCGAGTAAAACGTCAACGAAAATAAACCAAGAAACAGAGGTGTAGAAATTGAGTTTATCATGGGGAGAGTTCAACAGCAGGCTCGTAAGTAATGCTAAGGAAAATGGGATACCTGTCGCCGGAACCTTTGAGCTAACGTCAAGATGTAATTTTAGGTGCAGAATGTGTTATGTCTGCAGCATGGCAAATGACAAGGAGGTAGCCAAAAATGAGTTGGATGCCGACCAGTGGCTGCAGATAGGAAGAGATGCAAGAGATGCCGGGTTGATATTTCTTACACTTACAGGGGGAGAAGTTTTTCTGAGAAGTGATTTTCATAAAATCTATGAGGGCCTCTCTGAAATGGGCTTTAATATTACAATATACAGTAATGCAAGCCTTGTTACCCGAGAAAAAGCCAAATGGCTTTCCGGGATACCACCATCAAAATTCAGTGTTACCTTGTATGGTGCATCAAATGAAACCTATGAAAGACTGACCGGCTGTAAGGATGGATTTGATAGAACTATAAGAGGTCTTGATTACCTCAGCTCAATGGGGGTGGATGTTGAAGTCAAAACAACCGTCGTAGAAGACAATTACAGGGAGTTTGATAAGCTTACAGAGATATCCGATAGGTTTGGAAAAGGTCTTGGTATAGTAAATTACATTTCACCCCGTAGAACTGGAGAGGGGACAGATCCCGTTGGAAACAGACTTGCTCCTGGGGTTTTAGCCCGGTATGAAGCTTATGTGGAGGCCTTTAATTTGAGAAGGTACCTGGATAGCCGAGACATAGCCGAAATAGATCATGACACTATGATTGAACAAACTGCCATATCAAAAACAGGCAGAAGAGCTGCAATTAATGACTCTGCCTTCAGCTGTCTGGCGGGTAAATGCGGCTTTTGGATTACCAGTCGAGGACACATGACACCCTGCGGGTTATTGGAAAAGCCTTATTCAGAGCCTGTAGAGGTTGGGTTTAATAGAGCTTGGCAGCAACTTGTGGAAGGCTGTAACAAAGTTCCTAAATGTAAAGAATGCACAGATTGTTCTATGAAAGATAATTGTATGGCGTGTCCTGCAAGATTAATGACTGAAACAGGACATTTTGATAAGCCTGCCAAGTACCTTTGTGACCTGGCCGAAAGCAGAACTGAACTTAAAAAGAGCAATGGTGCGGATTTGCTTAAAGCCGGGGTGCAATGAAAGGAGGTGAAACAAATGAAAAAGTATAATAAGCCAGAGTTGGAGTGTGTATGCTTTAAGGTTGAGGAGAAGCTTGCTTCAACTTGCACAGGAAGCTGTGAAACAGATATACAAGGTCCAAACGGCATAACCTTCTTAGCTAATTCAAATTCAAATTAATCAATGACCAATGGGGTTACATAACATTTATCTATAAGTGTTATGTAAGAATTTCTAGAAACATATGAAAGGGGTGAATTACATTATGAACAAATATATTAAACCAACTATTGAGTACGTAAACCTAAGAGCTGAAGAAAAGCTGGCTAACGGTGGCAGTCCATATCCACATTGTATATATAAGGATGGAGCATGCACAATAACATTAGATGGCAAAGATGTCCTTTATACATGGTATGAAGGAAATCAGGGTTAATCATTGAAGAGAAAATGCAAAGGCATGTGTATTTACATAAAGCCTTTGCATTTTCCTTTATCCACAACTTGTTTAGGAGTAAAAATATGTTTGGTTACAATATTGCTAATAGAAAAATTAATATGAACTGCGAAAATGAATATATTGAAAACAGATTGTCTCCATTCGCAAGAAATCCATATAAATATCCCGATATAACTATAACTATCGAAAAGTCTCACAGTATTACTGAACCCCGAGGAGAGATAGTTGTTGACGATCAAGTGGTTTGGATGAAAAGACAAGATGGAGAGGGTTTTCATATTGTAAGGAAGGATGAAAGCGGAAGAGTCGTATTAGCCCACATGGAGACCGACTCTTTATGGAGCAGAGTCAGGATAAAACTGCTGGATGTTCCCAAAGTCAAAGGAATAGAGAACTATAGCTGGAGTGACTTCTACTCCTTTATGCTTACAGGAATTGCATTTAGGAATCATATTATAAATAACAACGGTATAGTTATTCACTCCTCATCAATATCCTGGAATGGAAAGGGAATATTGTTCACAGCACCCTCTGGAACCGGGAAGTCAACACATGTAAGACTTTGGGAAGATCATTTTAAAGAAGCCGTAAGTGTTGTAAACGATGATACACCGGTTATAAGGATTTTTAATGAAACTCCATTTTTATGCGGTACGCCCTGGAGCGGTTCGTCTGATAAGTTTTCGGATGAAAGGGTGCCCTTGTGTGCAATAGTTATACTGGAACAAGCTCCTGAAAACAGAATTACAAGGCTGTCACTTACAGAAATTCTCCCCAGACTTATGCCACGCTGCTTTTTACCCTATTTCGACGAGGTATTGATGGAGAAGGCATATACAGTTATTGAGCAGATAATTGCCTGTACACCGGTATACCTGCTGCAATGCACGCCCGATAAAGAAGCAATGGAGTTGGTTCATAAATGTGTAGTGTAAAGCGAGTTAAGTCAGAAGCAATGTTTCCGGTAGTTAGTGAGATTCTCAACCATGGTGGACATGCCTGGATTAGTGTAACAGGCATGAGTATGTATCCTTTTTTAAGAGAAAACAGAGATTCAGTTGAGTTAAAGGCTGTCAGCTTTAAGGACATAAATCGTGGAGATATTGTATTGATAAAAAGAAGTACAGGGCTTTATGTGCTCCACAGAGTTCTAAAAAAGACCGATGACAGCTTTTTTATGATTGGGGATGCACAACGCTGGATCGAAGGACCCCTAGAGCCCGACCAATTAATAGCGGTGGTTTGTGCTGTCAGAAGAGGCCGAAGAATAATTGAATGTGACAATAAGCTTTGGAGTATATTAGTGGGGCTCTGGCTGAAAATAATTCCCCTAAGGCATATCGTTCTAAAATTCTTTAGTATGGGTAGTCGTATAAAACGTCTTATCTTTAAAAATGCTTATACCAGGAGGAACTGTGAAAATTAAGTCTGATTTCAAAAAGTTAATATTCTATATGAGTTGGATATACCATGCCTCCAAGTCCTTTAGCCCTTCGATTATTTTAATTATCGCTATGGATGCCATTGGCGCTATAACAGGTGTTGCTGTTGCTATTCTATCTAAGAATCTAATTGATAATGCAGTGAAGGGATTTTTAAGCAAGGCATTAATTTATGCTGCCTTATTTGGAGGAATAATACTTCTAAACCTCGGAATTAGAGCCTTTTCATCAATCATATCAGTAAGGACACTTGAAACTCTGTCAAATAGCCTCCGAAAAAGAATTTTTGAGAGATATACCAAGACTGAATGGTCATTAGTTTTGAATTATCACAGTGGAGACGTATTAACCAGGCTAACAAGCGATGTTGGAACTGTGGCGTCAAGTGTTGTTGATACACTGCCCAGTATAATATCCTTGGGTATTCAACTGGTGGCGGCTTTTGCTACACTACTGTATTATGAGCCCATGCTAGCTGTGCTCGCATTTGTTCTGGGGCCAGTTACTGTGGTTTTCAGCAGAATTTGGGGAAGAAAAATAAAGCATCTTCATAAAAAAGTTCAAGAATCTGAAAGCAAGTATAGATCATTTATTCAGGAAGCACTTGAAAATATACTTATTATTAAATCCTTCAGACTGGAAAAGAAGAGCCTTGATACCATAACAGAGTTGCATAATAATAGATTGAAGTGGGTAACTGAGAAGAACAAAACCAGCATAATTGCCGGAACTGCCCTTGGGTTAGGTTATTGGGTAGGATATTTTCTTGCCTTTTGCTGGGGGGCCTTTCAACTTAGCAGTGGAGCTACTTCCTTTGGTACTCTTACAGCTTTCCTTCAGCTGGTATCTCAGGTACAGGGCCCCTTTGTAGGATTATCAAGATCCCTGCCCGCTATAGTAGCAGCAATGGCATGTACAGGCAGACTTATGGAATTAGAAGCTCTTGAACTTGAGGTCAGTATGCCTGGAATTCCACCTTCTTCAAAAGCTGCCATATCTATCGAGAGGGCAACAGTCTCATATCAAAAGAATAATCAACCTGTACTGGAGAAGTTATCCCTTAATATACATTATGGTGAAATTGTGGCTTTGGTAGGGCCGTCGGGAGAAGGGAAAACCACACTTATAAGGTTACTCCTCGCACTCTTAAAGCCTTCAAGCGGAAATGCCTTTCTTGTAAGTCAGGATGGTACAAAACATCCTGTGTCTGCAGAGACAAGGGAGTGGATATCCTATGTACCCCAGGGTAATACGCTTTTCAGCGGGACTATAAGAGAAAATATAGTATCAGGTGCACTCCATGCTACAGATGAGGAAATCAATGTGGCTGTTAATGCAGCCTGTGCAGCTGAATTTATTAATGAATTACCGGAGGGTATCAATTCGGTAATTGGTGAGCATGGTATTGGCTTATCGGAAGGACAGGCACAAAGGATTGCAATTGCAAGAGCATTATTCAGGAAAGCCCCAATACTAATATTGGATGAGGCAACCTCTTCATTGGATATCAACTCTGAAATGAAGGTCTTGCAGGGCATTAAAATGATGTCCCCTTCCAGAACCTGCCTTGTGATCACTCACAGGCCATCTGCAATAAATATTTGCTCAAGAGTGCTTAAACTAAAAAACCGAAGTCTTATTGAAGTATCAATAGATGACATAAAATCTGATTTTGCAGCAAGCGCCTGAGAATAGTCTAAATAATCAGAGGGCATCTTTTACTAACTACGGCAATATTGAACATTTTATTTACTTTTTGAATATAATGAATTGGAATTGAATAAATAACTAATTTGCCATCGTAGGAATAAGAGGTAAGGCGGAGGTATAAAATGTCCACTGCTGCTGTTGTAAATGATCTGGGTTATATATTTCCAAAGCAAGGCTATGACTGGAATGTATGGGATATGCAACTCTATAAAGACAGAATCTATATTGGGTATGGAAACTCCAGAAATGAGGGTCCGTCACCTAATGCCGGACCTATTACTATTATGTATTTGGATACCAACACCAATAAAATTGTACCGAACTTTGTAACAGATGAAGAGCAAGTAGAAAACTTCCGAATACTAGATAATAGATTGTATGTTCCGGGAACTGACATTCGCAGCCCGGTGGAGCAAGGGAATATATATGCAACCCAAAATGATACTTGGTTACGAATTGGTATTATTCCTGGAGCAAATCATGTATTTGATCTGGAACTGATGAATGGAAAATTGTTTGCAGCTATTTCTACTTCAGGAGTAGGCCCAACGGTTTTTGTATCAGAGGACATGGGTAAGACATGGAAACCTGTGGTAGTGCAAGCCGGCAGCCCATATGTTTCAAAAATGTCCAGGACCTATAGCTTGTTTAATTTTAAGGGAAATATATATGCGGCTACATTTTTGTATAATATGAGTAATGTAGGTGAATACAACAGAATTCTGGTAACAGACGGAGTAACGGCAAAAACGGTTAAAGTAACTGAGAATTCTATGTTTCCGGGTGCCCCCAAGGGCGTTATGTATAGATTGATGAGACCTACTGTAGCTTTAGATTGTATAATGTACATTTCAGGTATATTTGATCTGGACTACCAATGGAAGCCGGAAGGTATTTATTTTGCTCCTGAGATTAATCAGGCAAGAAGGATAAAGCTGCCTGAGGCAGAGGCGCAGCCAATGGATATACTTAGCAGAGGAGATACAGTGTATGTACTGGCAAATAAAAAGGTGACCGATAAAAGTTATATAAATGTTGTATATAAAACAAATAACTTAAGTAATTGGTCAGAAGTACTTAGGTTCGAAAATGACACCTTCGCAAGGTCCTTTGAAGAAGCTAAAGGTACATTTTATTTCGGTATGGGCTGTGACAGCAGCTTTATTGCAAATTCTACGGGAAAAATTGTAAAAGTAAGTATATAGTTAACAATATCACATCCGTTACATTTCATAATTTAATAAGCAGGGCTTGAATTATTAATACTCCCTGCTACTAAAGCCTATTGCATTGCATGGAATTATAAATACTCCATGCAATATTTTATTGTCTGGAAAAGTGTTGTTGGTTAGAAAAAAGCAGCAGTACCTAGCTTTGTTCTATCCAAAAATAAATATGACAATCGGTAATATAAAATATGTATTTGAATATAACTTTATATTGGGCTGCCAATTCACCATTGAAAATCTAAAGCAAACATAAATATAGAAACTTTTTGAAAGGATGATTGTATGATTGA
>JAEZIV010000338.1 GCA_023436515.1 Bacillota bacterium | reverse complement strand
CCCCACACAATCTGCTCCCATATCCATGGCTTTTTCCATGTATTCCTATCCATTGCGAACCGACAGGATTCCGTTTTGGGGAAATGCAACTACCTGGATTTCCATCCGGCCCTTGAATTCTTCCCGCAGTTCCAGCAGTGCGGTCAACCCCTGGAAAGAGGTTTCTGTAACGTCCACATGAGTCCTGACAAACTGGACGCCATATTCCGCCATCAACCGAAGAGCAGTTCTTGCCCTGTCCTTAATTTCCGGCACAATCAGCGGCTGAGTTGTCTTATATTCCTGCCAGGTGCTGATTTCCTCAAATAAGGTTCCTGACATGTTGTAATGGGGAATACCTGCAGTCAGCACACAATCCAGATGAATGTGGGGCTCCACAAATGGAGGCATCATCATCCTTCCATCAGCCTGATAGGCATCCGGATATGTTGTTGTTTCATCATGTGCTTTTATTGAAGCAAAAACTCCATTCTCACAGCTGACGTCATAAAGTCCTTCTTTTCCTCTGATTCTGCATCCGATAATGATCATTTGTTCTCCTCCTGGTTTTGGAGTTCCCCGTAGTACGAAAGAACTTGATATATATTGTAAAACTCATTTCTGACAGAAGCTTTACTAAAATCTGTATTTAAAAGTGCGGCAATCTTTTTCATCCGGTTGATAAGAGTGTTCCGATGGAGAAACATATGCTCCGAGGTTTTCATTAGGTCGTTGTTGCAGCGGAGATACTGATACAAGGTTGTAATATATTCCGACTTCAGCACCTTGTCTGCTTCCAGCAGGGGTTGAAGCTTTTCCCAGCAGTAAGCCAGCTGCTCCGCCCTTTCCTTTCCGGCTAGCATAACCTCCAGTATGGATTTTTCCGAAAACCCCCGGTTCTCACGGTTATTATCCATATTCCTTACAATAAATCTAGAAATCTCGCGAGTGATATCTATGAGCTTTAAAAGAAACGGCATTTTAAACAAAGGAATGCTATGTTCATTAGCGTAACGTATGACCGACTTAGGTACTCGCTTCAAGTATTCTTCGCCAATGAGCAGCACCACTCCGGAAATTCCGTTGCGGTTTGCTTCATTCATCAGCCTGAGAAGTCCGCTCTCCGATACATCCTCCCTGGCACCGATGACAAAAATCAATTCTCCTCCGTGTATCCACTGGGAAATGGTATCCATATTCTTGATATAAGGCCATGTCACTACCCTATCCAGGCCACCGGCGCCACCGAGCAGCTTCAGTCTGCCGCATATGTCAAGCCCTATGACTTCCCTGCAGGTAACAGCCATAATCCACCTCTTAAGAAAAAAAATACAAAAAAAGACGCCAACTGTTTCCAGTTAACGCCTTCGTTATTAAAGCAAATTATAATCCATAAAATTGCACCTGTCAATGTGCACAGAGTACAATTAGAATGTCAATTATGGGTCTTCTCTATTACAGAGGGCTTGAAGAATATCTTGAAAACTTAAAGAATATACTCAAAAAAACACTTATTTGTGGTGACAGAAATAGTTTTTCCAAATCTGATAAAGATGCTACTTTTATGAGGATGAGGGAAGATGCTATGGGCAATGGGACAACTGAATGCAGGATATAATGTACAGCACAGAGTAGTATGGGTTATTGCACTTTCTTTAGTAGTTCAATAAGTTGATAAACTGTAGTGCAGGACTCCCAGCTAGATATAGGCATATCTCCGTTATCCCTTTTATGTTTCTGATGGCCTAATGTTGCATTTGTTATTGCTGTGTCTAATCTACTCTTTAATAAGCCATATATATTATTATACGGTTTTGTAAGCTTATTTCTCTCATTTCTTTTCATTAGCTTATTTATTTCGTGTTCAAAGTTGCTCCTGTGGAATCCGCCTTCCAAACGCTGAAAATGAAGAATAAACCATAAGTCAAACGCTTGGTTTGAATAGGCAACATTTATGCCTTTTTTAAGTTGAATAGCAGCATCAAAACAGTCAAACTCATCCCTGTCAAAAACGACCCAAACCTGTAAATAGTTTTCAGCTATTTTTTCTATTGCCAAGTTGACAAGGTTAAGAGGGGAATCCGCCTCTAATACAGTCTCTACCTTTATCTTTGCAACTCGGCTTTTAAAGTTATCAAAATATATTTTTTCCGTATCTCCCCCACAAAGTATAAGAATTGTATCAATAGCCCTTCTTGTGGGTCTTCTACCTGCAACCTTTTTCCCCAACAAAATCACTTCCTACCTATAAATGGTATAGCACCAAATTGACCCATTAAATATTTTTTCAATAGTAAATCTTTTTTTCTAACACCAGTAAAGTCAGATAAGCAATATAGCTCGCTTTCACCATATTTATTTTTTTGTGAAAACCAAATTTGATCACGTCTTATGTTTTCTTCAAGTAATAAAACATCATGTGTAGTTGCAATTAATTGAGCATTATCAGCATTTATATCAATCGAATTGAATAAACTTACCAAAAATTTAACTATCGCACAGTGAAGTCTTGAGTCTATTTCGTCAACAAAAATAATCTTCTTATCCATCAAAGCATTTATAAATGGTCCTATCAACTCAAAAAACTTAATTGTACCCTCTGATTGGTACTTAGTAAAAGAAATAATCTTCTCTCCACTTAACTCTTTTTCTTGATTATATACTTTATGCTTTGTTTTTAAATCTATCATTTTGCTTGGCAAAACTACATCGTCTTCAGTTTCACTAATTGTAATAGTAATTCCAGAATTCTGAAGTATGTTTAAAAATTTTTCTTTTGAACTCAAATCAACGTCTTTAACCTCTATATAAAAGTCTGAAATACCAAAGTCTGCTTGTCTAAGATATTCTAGTATAAGAGGCTTATATTTGGATTCGTCATTTTTCAAAAGGCTAACAGTTTCACCTGGAGTTGTATGGAAATTAATAACTTCAATCCTTTTAAACCAATCCCTTATAACATTAACAAATGTAACATTAAATTTATACGCAGTTGAAACAAACAATGCATTATCTCTAGTGTATTCCCTCACTAATTCTGCTTTTTTAAATTCATTTCTGCATATTCTAATTTTTTCTGGAAGAATCTCATCTCTCTCGAATATACACACTTCCTTTTTAACTTTCCTATATAGCCACTCCTTAGATATTTTATCATGATTTATCTCAAAACCATATCTATAAGTAATCTCGTCATCATTCTCTGGTACAATAAAAACAACCTCAAATCTTGAAGGGGTCTTATTTGAGTCACTAGAAAACATAAACTTATTAGTATTTTTTAATATGGATTCATTTTCAAAAGAAAATAATACTAGAGATTTCATAAAGGAGATGGCTTTTGTTATATTTGTTTTTCCGCTTGCATTTGCACCGAAAATAAATGCAGACTTTACCAATTCAACATTTTTTGTCTCAAAAGTGTTTAAACCTTTGAAGTCCTTAACATATTTTGATGTTTCCATTGTAAAGTTAGCTGTATCTAAATATGAAGCAAAGTTGGAAAAAGAGAACTCTTTTAACACATCAAACACCTCTTCCCTTAATAATGGGGGTTTATAATAAATTATACCCCATTACATGAGAATGATACCAGTTTTTTTACATCAAATCAATAATTTTTGAAAATATTTTGCAAAAACTCAGTTTTTAAAATTTTGATTGCTTTTTCTATATTACCCTTGAATGCAAAGACTCTCCTATTCAAACAAGCTCATCTGTTCCGGTCTAATATAATGATAATACGCCTTTTCCAGTCTTTCATCCTGCGCCATCTTTCTTTGCACGATGGGTTCCAGCTCGAGGTAATCCTCCCTGTTCATGGTTTGACGGATTTTCACCATATAGATCAAGTCGAAGCTGTTTATAACGTCACCCTGCTTTATGTCCGAAAGGCAAATAAGCTGTGTATTATATTTTTTCGCAATATCAAACATAGGCTTTAAAAGGTGTCCTGAGGTTATGGGGCCAAACGGATTGTCCATAATCAGGACCTTGCTTTCCTCTCTATTTCTGAAAGCAGTAGAGCCTCTTTGCTGTTTACGACTATATGAAATAAGGGCAATCAACAATGAAAAATACGCGACGAATTTTTCACCCCCTGAATTTTTTACTATAATCTCCTCCCAGGGCAGCATACGCCTGTTCCTCTCATTCAAATCCACCTTATATGCTTTAATAACACAGCTCTCAAGGGGGCTAATCACATTAAAGAGCTCCTTTGTGGACATGTATTTTTCCAGATCTCTTCTGAGCTTGCTGTCATCGGCGTTATCCTTAATAAGTGCTGTTAGGCTGCTCAGGCATTCACTTATATAGTTGGACATTTTCTCCCGAGCTGCCAATTCATCCTCCATCTCCTTAAATAAAATATCAAGAACCTTTTTTCTGACTCCATCTATTTCAACTGCAGAGTTTTCAGAGATTTTGGGAATCTCAGCATATATCTGCTTTGCTTCCAGGAATGCATGCTCTACAAGATCCTTACGGCTGTGCTCCAATTGCTGAATCTTACTCTCCATAAGGCTTAGGATATTTAACAGTTGGCTGTCATAGTATGCTAAACGTTCAGATAGGTAATAATATTTGTCAAAGCTGTGTTCCAGTAACTGAAGCTGACCCTTCAGACCCTTAAGTGCATCCTTGATAGTTCCTTCCTCACAGCCTTCATGCTTTACAACAAAACTCGAGCTAATCTTTTCAAATTGCACAATGCTCTTTTCCGCTGCTTTGGAAGCTTGCAAATATTTAGTTAATGTGCTCATTATCGTTTCTCGGACAGCTTCATACGAGCGGTTATATTCGACGGTCAAGATATTGTTAATCTCGCTGATACCTGTCTCAATCCTTACCAGAACAACCTTCAGATCCTGCTTTTCGGTATTTATGTGCTTTTCTTTACTTTCGATATCTGTCAGTTCTTTATTTAAAGCAGCTTTTCTTGTATCAAAGCTGCCTCTGATTTTTTCTATGGGCACCAACGGTCTACCCCCCATAGATTTTTGCAGAATATCCCTTCGGGTATTAGCTTTTTCTAGCTTTACATTTTCCGCATTGTAATCATTTGTGGTGTAGCTGATTTTTTTCTCCAGATAATCAAGCTTGTCCTGAAGCTGATTTTCAGTAGCCTCCGAATAGACAATTCTCTTGTATTCGTCAGAACCATCAAGCCGGAGCTTTTCAATAGACCTTTCCTCATCCTTTACATCCTTGTCAAGTCTCTTCCTTCGTGTCAGCAATTCTTCCAACAGATTGTTCTGCTCTTTTCTCAAGGAAGCCAACATGCCCTCAAGCTCAAAAATAGAAGCATTAATAACCTCTGTTTCGGAGCAATTTTCAACCTCAAGCATTTTTTCCTGTAATGCTTTAAGCTCGTTTCTGACAACATTCAATTCCTGATTAACTGCCAAAACACGCTCATTCAGGCTTTTTTCTCTGGAACAAAGCTTCTCCCACATGGAATTTATGCTTTCAAGCTCTGAGGTGAGTGCATTGTAGGCAGCCAATTGCTCCATGTAAACTGCGTTTCTTTCAATATACCGTTTGAAAGCAGCCATTCTACCCTCAGCGTTGCTTATCTTTTCACTAGCATCTACTATTTCTATGTTAAGCCTGTCCTTTTCTTCGCTCAGAGCCCTTATACCAGTACTACAGTTAGTTATGGCGGTCGTAAGCTCCTTAAGCTGCTGATCTATTAAATCTCTTCTACCATAAAGATTCTTCTCATGCTCAACTGAAAAAGCAAATCCATCAATCAGGCTGTAATCCCTATTAATCCTGTCAATAACAGCTTCCGTATCTTTAAGATTTTGAAGGCTTTTTTCATGCTCCAGATTTAAGCCGTCAATGTACGCTTCTATACCTTCACCGTCCAGATATGCGTTTTTTGATGAGGTAATAAAGCTGATTTTGATGGATGCCATATCGGCATTCTGCTCTATCTCCCTGTACCTTATTATAGGAACTATTTGACTAAAATCCTGTTCGGCAATCAAAGCCTTAAGCAGTTCCTGTTCCTTTTCTGTAACAATAAGTGCATATGGAAGCAGTGGATTATTCTGCAGAAGCTTCAACCTTTGCTCCTCATCAGCTTCCCTTAAATAT
Source organism: Bacillota bacterium (assembly GCA_023436515.1). Classification (GTDB taxonomy): domain Bacteria; phylum Bacillota; class Clostridia; order Acetivibrionales; family DSM-1351; genus Ruminiclostridium. Next base: position 9,575 of record JAEZIV010000338.1, on the reverse strand, counting down.
TTCTCCCCTGTGTAAGGCTCCAAGCTATTCTCCCTCATAATGGTCAACAGCTTAGCCGGAAGATAGCTCTCTCCTGTCTCAATTCCATGAATTCTCTTTTCAAGGTCAACAATCTCCATTTTCAGGGCAAAGGACTTCTTCTCCCAGTTATGCAGGTATTCTCTTGCTTCCCTGACAATATATTCGTGGTCGAAAAGATATTCTTCACCGATGTTGAATCTATTCAAAGCCATCAAAATATTATTCTTTTTGTCCTGATAGCCCTTGATAGAGCTTTCAGCCTCTGCCAAATCAGTAATCAGTGTTTTTTCTTTTAGTTGTAACTGCTCTCTTTGCTTTTCAGCTTCAACAAGTTCCAAGCTGCACTTTTCAAGTCTCTGTTTCTTTTCTGTCAGAATAATCAATTTATTCTCCAAATCATTTTGGAGTTCAATGCCAGTCTTTTCAACTTCCTTATTATCCAGCTCATTCAGGAAAGGATTTCTATAGAGTTCAAGTCCAAGGCTTTTTAGAATTGCTGGCTCTTCTTTTTCAAAAGCTTCAATTCCCACAGACAGTCTTCCCTTATCAGCAATCATTACGTTTTGCTTACTCTGACTCTCTGACTTATCTTTCTCAATATTCAAAAGCTCCTGCCTGATGTCATTGAGCTGTCCCTCTTTGTTCCGTATCAGTTCAGTCTTTTTCTCCAACTCCTGCTGAAGTAAACACTTCAATGAAAAACTCACCTGATTGAGCCTTATGTTTAGTTCCTCCTTGTCCTTGGAGGCATTTGCAATACTCTCTGTAAGTTCACTTATTTCGATATGCTTTTCACATATCTTTTTATACTTTTCAGCCGCCTGCTGAAGTCTGAGCTCATGGTCTGCCGCGGCCTTTTCATTGCTTAGTTCCGTCTTTACATTATTAAGCTTAACAAGCTTTTCAGTCAGAATATCTATTTCACCCTCCAGCCTGTAAAACTCTTCGGATTTCCTTTCCTGTTCTATTTGTACTAATTCCTCTGCGATATCCTTCTTTTTTATATCAATCTCAATGAGCTTATTATCGAAAACGTCTACCTGAGACTTTAAAACCAAATATCCACCACATATTTCCTTTTTTATTCTATCTTCCTCATCAAGACTTTTCAGTACATTATTTGCTTCCTGAGCAAGATTGTGTGCCTCATTTCTGAATTCACTTATAGCCTTGAATTCCTTTATATGCTTCTCATTATCCACTAGGGACTGAGCAACTTGCCCCATCATTATCTCAAGCTTTTTATGATCCGACATTTCTCCATCTGAAGACTTGTCCAGCACTTTTTCTATGTATTTAATAATCCATTGCTCCATAACCTTTCTGGAGGTTTTACACTCTGAGAAAACCTCTGAGACACCATGCTCGGCTTCATTTATTTTCATCATGAGTTCCTTCCACTCATCTCTGGAAATGAAGTAGCTGTTAAGCTTTCTTTCATAGGCGCTCTGGTCCTCTCTGGTGGATTCAAATACATCGATATCAAATTCACCCCTACCACATTCCTTCTGAAGAAGCTTATTAAATTCCATAAATGAGGCAATCCGTATACTACTGCCGGTTTGCTCACAAACGGGAATATCCCTTATATCAAAAGCATTTGCGCTTTCATAAAAACTGGTAAACGTAAAATACCTGATATCGGTATTTTGTTCTTCTTCATCTGTGGAATGTGTGACTCTGGTTGTAACAGCAATGCCTGTAACCAGGTAGCCTGCCTCCTCTTCCAGCTTCCACTCAATCATGATATATGCTGGGGCTCTGCTGCCAGTAAAAAAGTCACTAAATTTTCTTCCCAGAAGTGAGGCTTTTGGAAGAATAGGCTGAAGCATAGCCTGTACCAGCACAGACTTTCCGCCTCCGTTGGCGAGACTCAAAAGTGCATTTTCACCGTTATAGAAATTGAAACACTCATCTATTATGTGCCTGTTATTGTTGTTATATGAGAAATTCACTATTCTAACCCTGTTTATCATAGGCATATCACAGCACCCCCTCTTCAAAGGCTTCTAGTAGAAGCTTTGCCCTATCGGCATTCAGATAGTATTGCCGCATAAGAATGTCAAGCTTTTTTGTCGTTCTAATCTGATTTTCCACTACATATGCCAGCTTGTTGTCTTCCAGAATGTCGCATACATTCTTTACTACATTGAATTTTGTCTTTCGCTTTGAATCGTGGGCAACAAGCATATTTGACCATAGTTCTATAGAACTGGAGAGATTCACCTTGTAATCCTCCTCAAGCATTTCAATCTTATCGGCAGGAAGCTTTTCCAACCGTTCAAAACGCTCATCCAGCCTGCTTATCAGATGACTTATCTGTATAAAATCAGTTTTTTTGGGATCACGATTTTTGCCATTATAAAACTCAAAGAATATGAACATTATTATATAATATCCCAGATATACATCTCTATTAGTGGCATTGCTTCCGAAATACTTCCTGAAATCCGATGGTTGCATGGAAATAAGCTGGCTATTAATATTGGGCACAAGGTAAATTGAGTCGTCAAAATTTAGTAGCTTGCATTCAAACTCCTCTTCAAAGCATGCCAATGCCTCCTGTACCTCGTATTCCAGATACTCACCGTACAAAAAGGAATTTTCCCTTCTATTGATTTCACCCTCCATCAGCAACTGCTTAAATATTTTAACTGCAGATTTAAAATGCTCCATCACAATTCCCATGCCCAGCATTTCACAATATATCCTTGCAGAAATGGCATGGGCTCGGTACCTCCTCCTGTATTTCTTAAATTTGGCTATTAACCTCTTATAACCTCAAAAATCAAATTCGACATCTCAATGGTTTCCTTGTACTTTATACCTTTTGCTGCTTCCTCTCCTGTTGTCGTTGCAGTTCCATTTGCCGATTCTGCTGCTCCTCGGGCACTACTCTCCAATATTTTTTCCACTATAAGCTTTAATTCTCCATCTCCCTTTGAAATTTTAATCTCAGAGATAGCTTCCAGCCCTTTGATTCTACCCTTTAATTTTGTAAGGCAGTACTCCAGATTGAATTCCTCCGTAGGGTGATCCAACACTCTACTCTTTGAGTGAAAGAAGTCTGAAATCTTTACACTTTCAATGTTGTACAAATATAATGCGGTAAGCAGCAGCCTGTTACTCTCCATCAATTCCTTATAGAGCTTTTCTCCGTCATCTGTGCAATTGTCACTATCTATGTTCCGAATACTGTTAATTATTTTACTCAGAGATATTGAACCTTCCTGCATTGCCTGTGTAATAAAAAGTGCAAGAATATTAGTATATTGCTCAGAAATAAGTCTTACTCTTTCTTTTTCCTGTGAGGCATCATATTCTTCTCTTTTGAAAAGGAGAGTGTCCTCGGTATCAGCCTGCTTGATAATTGTCTGAGGTTCGAAAATCTGCCCCACCCCAATAATTTTCCTCTTTGCAGGCAGCGTCAGCGGCTGCAGCAGGGCGATACAATTATCCAACACATTTTCATAGCGTTCAAGATTATATAGAATAGTCTCTTCAAAGTCATATCTTTTTTCAAAGCTGAATTCAAAGGACTTTTTGATTGTATCCATATACATTTCAGTAAGGCTGTGTCTATTTATGATAAGATCTCTCTGTTCGGTAATAACAATTCCGATATTGTAAGTTATTTCCTGGATTTCAGCTTTTGCCTTATAAAGCTTGTCCTCAAAGGATTTTGACATACTAAACTCTTCTTTTATCTTTTCCTCAGCCATACTTATCATTTTCTGAATATCCTGCATAGTATCATATTCCTCTGAAAGCATGGCATAGGTGCTTTTTATAAGAGCTTCAAACTCTTCTACATCTACAGAATGAATGTTCTGCCTGATTGACAAAACAAAAGCTTCAATATCTTTTTTCTTCTGTCTCACAAAATTGATAAGCTCGGCACTCTGCCTGACAGCACTGGAAAACTTTTTGCGCTTTATGTATTCCTTAAGCTTCAACTGCTCAATTGTAAGCTGTATTTCATCGTCCATTTCACGCATTCTGAAAAGAAATTCATATCCCTGATTGGTAAGGAAGTATACAATTTTCTTAATTCCATTTTCCTCCACTATCTTGTCTGATATCAATCTTATGTTAATTTCTTCTATTGTCTTACTGGTGTAATTCATAAGGGTATACCCCAGCTTAACACCATTGTTTTGAAGAATATCTCTAATTATGTACGAAGCAAGCTCCTTCAGCTTGTCTCTTGATAGCTTTTTACCGTGATATTCGCTCAGCAGGTCATCAAGGAATGCCTCTATGTGATGAAGCTCGCATTGGTTGTTCTCCTCCAACGTTTTCTCCATGATGAATAGCAAAGTGGAAATAATAACGTTTGTAAGCTCATTTTCATCAAACAAGCTCTCAAGCTCAGTCTTTTTTCCCTTCCTGTTTATTATGGAGCTTGCAATGCCAATGCTCTCCATTCTTTTATTAAAGCTCTCCAAAAATTCAAACATCCACTGTTGCCCTCCCAATACGCAAACCGGCTCAGCCTCATATTTCTCTGTCTTTGAGTCTGTCTAAAAAACGCTCCCGATTTAAGATTTCCTGAGGAATGTATCTTCCTTCCTCAAGCATGTTTATAATCAATCTATTCTCTTCAACATCAAATTCTCTCAGAAATAGTGTCATGTTTTTTTTGCTCTGCTTTTCCTTAGTCATGGGAAGCTGGAATCCCCCCATGGTGCTCCTTATTAATTCTGATGCTTCTTCAAGCATCCATGAATAGAGCCTGCCAAACAGCTTGATATTCAATTCAGGATTAATATCCCTAAGGTCATTAAATATCCCTATTCCTTCATAATCCAGATCCCCAAAGTAATAATACGTGGTTTTATTATCTCTGAAAAAGCTCGAATCAAATTCTGTCAGTGAGTCCAATCTCCTTGAAACCTTTTTACCCTCTCCATAAAGTAAAATATCAAAGGATATTCCAAACAAAGTACTCATGCAAGGCTTCATTATACTTTTGAGAGTATACCATGTATCTTTGTTCTCTATAATTAAAACGTTAATATTTCCTTGAGCTTGGGTAATTCCATGAATAAAGAAGGGTTCAGGCGTCATATAAAAATTCAAGACCTTTCTTATGGCAGGATTGAAATTAAGCACTGAATTAAGGTTTTTATCTTCTTTAAGAGCCTTTTCTTTTCCGAAAATTTGAAAGGATCTTTCATTTATTGATAGCTGCACAGCTAGTGCTTGATTATTTGATCTGATAAATGTATTTAGAACTTGTACCCACTCCCTGTGCTCACAATATTTCTGCTTGTCATCAAGATAGCCTTCAATATTAAATGCACTGGAAAGCAGTCTTATCTCCTCGATATAATTATCAAGGCTTTGTACTGGTTTGTTTATGGAATACCGTTTGTATAGAGGTGGATTCATTCCATTTGAACCAGAGCCTATTACAGGTAAAATGTGGCCTTCAACTGCCAGCTTCTGCACTATTTTGTGATATTCGGCATAGTCCTTAACATCGGCTATTGTCCTGAGCTCTTTTTCAGCTATACGCATATTTTTATGGCTTTGAAGCTTTTTAACCAAATCGGAATATCTCATTTTGCCCCTCTTTATGATGATAAACTACATTTTGAGTACAACCCCACTAGCTCAATCTTATACTATTAGTAAATTGTTTACAATTCAGTTTATCTATTATACCCTGATTGAACCTTTGATACTTTTCCCTTGAATAGAATTTTTGTATGACTATCAGTCATACAGCACATGTTCTTTCAGCTCTTAACGGATGAAAAATATATTCTTCTCCTACTTTATCAACTAGATCCTTTTATATTTTCTAAAGCACTATTTGTTATATTGGCATCCCCATAAGAGAACAACAAGTCTGCCTGGAAAGTGTTCACCGACTGCATTTATACCGTCTCTCCTTACCCGTACTTAACCAAATCATACAGTCTTTTATTTTGATAAATCCGCTCCTTACCTATCTTTTCAGATATAAGAAAACCCTCTTTTTCAAGAGAAGATAAGTAATTAACCGCAGTCTTTCTTGTTACAGATAAGCCATTTTCAATATAGACGGTTTTTGTATAAAACTCATATAACAACAAATCAACTAAATCTTTTGAATAAATTTTAGGAAGTTTTTCTTTTATCTCAGCACTCATTGTTTCAACTTCTGAATTGATTCTTTTTACTAACCTCAATGTTTCTTCTGCTGTTTCTTCAATGCCCGTGAGAATATAGACAATCCATTCCTCCCACTTTCCATGGGTTCGTACTTCCTGAAGAAGCCTGTAATATGCTGACTTGTTTCTGATTATATAGCTGCTCAAATAAAGGATCGGACTATCGAGTAATTCCTTCAATACCAAGTAAAGCACATTTATGATTCTGCCTGTCCTTCCATTGCCATCGTAAAAGGGATGGATGCATTCAAATTGATAATGGATGACTGCCAGCTTTATTAATGGGTCAATATCATTATAGTCTTCATTGATGTATTTTTCGAGATTGCATAAAAGCTCTCTGATTTCAGCTTCTCCTGCAGGTGGTGTATAAACAGTTTCACCTGTTCTTTCATTCCGAAGTACAGTACCGGGCATTTTTCTTATCCCCGCACTATTCTTTTCAATAATGCCTTGAATCTCAACAAGTATATTTGTTGTAAGCATTTCACGAGCCTTAACCAACTCATACCCTTGCCATAAAGCAGTCCTGTAGCTGACAACCTCCTTTGCAGCAGGACTTGCTCCGCTGGCATTACTCATCGCTTTATATAGGTCATCATGAGTTGTTATAATGTTTTCAATTGCAGAGCTATCCTTAGCTTCATTAATCATGACCGCATTTATTAAAATATGTTTATTCGGAATCGTATCTGCATAACCTTTCAGTTCTGCCAAAGCACGATTGGCTCTTGCCAGCTGTTTTAGCACTGCTTTCGTTTCCAATTCAGCATTCGGTGGCAACACAGGTAATTTTTGCTCACTCAATTAATACACCTCCATTACATAGTTATTATACCGCTATTTTTTATCTATATCAATTTAATATACGTAAAAATTACAGTTACTTTTCCTATATTAATTCTAAACCGCAGTCATACAAGTTCGCTCAAAGACTAAATGATGTTGTGGAGGCTTATAAATATATCCTAGCCATTTTTGTCCACTTTTTAAACTATAAAGCTAAGCATGCTACTATAAAATTCATTGTGCCATGCAACAACCAACTACTAACGATTGAACCTCCGCAACACTTTTCATTAAGCCATCCCTGATACCAGCCAAATGCTCCTGGAAGGATTGTAAGAAACACAGTAATTGCTATATTTTGTGTAACCAGACCAAAGGGAATGCCATGCATCAATCCAAACAGAATTGACTAAATTAAGTTTCCGATCCGAAAACCAAACCTGTTCATTATTCTCTTTAACAAAAAGCCTCTGAACACAATCTCTTCTGACAACCCTGTACGAATATATCCATACGCTACTACTGCTGGAACAGCAGTTATTCCTTTTCCAGTAAATGAATTACCTGCTGTCGTAATTCCCTCCCCTGCAATATTTATACATAGTCAAAATTCGAAGCGACAACCTGCTATTTTACAGTTTTATCATAGCCAGCCCCATGACCTGAGAAATCATTACGTGCAAACTTTGATCTGCGCTCTAAAGTTTTAATTATTTGACTGTCACCGCTGCAATTATATTGAATAAGTACAAAATCGCCAACTACTAAATTAAATGATTACAGTATACTGCAACAGTTTTGTTGTATGAGCGTTTCCATACATTGTCAACGTAGACTTTAATTCATAGTTGTTTTATACAAACAACCATAATGACCGTCTTTTTTTTTGCAAGCGCAGCTGAAACGTAAAGGCGTGGATGGTTCATAAAGCCTTTAGTCAGTTTGCACAATTAATCTATCCTTTACCCAACTGACTTTATAAGTAATGTTGAATTTTAGGAAATTATGTCATATAATGAAGTGTGTTAGAAGTAGTATCCTGACATATTTATTTTAATAGGAGGGTTATCATGAAATACTATGTAGATGCAAATGCTATGAAAGACGGTAATGGGTCAATAGATAGACCATTCCGACGTATCAATGAAGCTGCGAAGCTGGCACATCCAGGGGATGAAGTGCTGGTAGCACCGGGGGTTTACAGAGAATATGTGGATCCGGTTCATGCAGGTACTGAAGATGCCCGTATTACTTATACCAGTACTACACCTCTTGGAGCTGTGATTACTGGCGCGGAACAGGTAAAAACCTGGCAGCATTACAAAGAAAATGTTTGGGTATGCCGGATAGCAAACAGTGTTTTCGGAGATTACAATCCTTATACAACTTTAGTATATGGAGATTGGTATTTCGCAACACCAAATAAACATACCGGTTGTGTTTATTTAAACGACAAGGCATTGTATGAAGCCATCACTTTGGAAGAGTGTATCAAAGGTGAGGTTTATGAATGCAGTTGGGTGCCTGAGGATTCTATTTACAAATGGTATACCGAACAGGATACAGCTGCCGATGAAACTATCATTTATGCAAATTTCCAGGGTGTAAATCCAAATGAGGAAAATGTAGAGATCAATGTTCGTCGCATGTGCTTTTTCCCATCTGAAACAGGCATTGGATATCATACGGTCAGTGGCTTCAAAATCGATAAAGCCGCCACCACCTGGGCACCTCCTGCAGCTTTTCAGGATGGTATGATAGGACCTCACTGGAGCAAAGGCTGGATCATCGAAGATTGTGAGATTTCAAACAGTAAGTGCTCCGGTATTTCACTTGGCAAATATCTTGATCCTGACAACAATCATTACTTTACATATAAGCAGGTAAAGAGTCCTACCCAAATGGAACGGGATGCGGCATGCCGTGGCCAGTATCACGGTTGGCTAAAGGAACGAATCGGAGGTCATATAATTCGCCGCTGTAACATCCACCACTGTGAGCAGGGCGGTATTATAGGCAGAATGGGTGGAGTGTTCAGTATAATTGAGGACAACCATATCCACCACATTAATAACATGATGGAGCTTGGCGGAGCAGAGATTTCCGGAATCAAAATGCATGCTGCCATAGATGTGGTCATGCGCCGGAACCATATCCATCATTGTACCTTGGGAATCTGGTGTGACTGGGAAGCACAGGGTACACGTATTTCACAAAACCTGCTACATGACAATCAGAGACCAGCCTTTGCAAAAAATCTTCCTGGAAGCATGATGTCTCAGGATATATTTGTAGAAGTTAGCCATGGTCCAACTCTGATCGATAATAATATTCTGCTTTCAGACGCAAGCCTTCGTTTTGCAACACAGGGCGTAGCTATGGTTCATAACCTTATCTGTGGTGCTTTAACTGACGTGGGTGGTGGAACTACATGGCGCTATACACCATATCACATACCACACCGCACTGAAGTAATGGGCTTTATGACCATTCTTCATGGTGATGACCGTTTCTATAACAATATATTTGTTCAGAAATGGCCTTCTGATGACTATGTGACCTACCATGATCAAGACGCAAGTCCAAGAAAAGAAAACAGAGAAG
>JAEZIV010000259.1 GCA_023436515.1 Bacillota bacterium | reverse complement strand
CAGGTATATATTTCTTTAGAAGGTTAACACTTTGTCGATATTCTTCCGCAGTATATTTCCGATTCATTGCCTTAAGAGTTCTATCACAGCCACTCTGTAAGGACAGGTGGTAATGAGGACAAAGCTTTGGCATTTTTGCAGCAGCTTTTACAAACTCCTCCGTAATAGTTGTAGGCTCAATGGAGCCCAGCCTTATCCGCTCAATCCCGTTGATTTCATTCAGGCTCTTAATTATTTCAAGCAGATTTGTGTTTTTTAAATCCTTTCCATAGGAAGCCAGATGAATCCCGGTAAGAACTATCTCGCTAAATCCGTTTCGAGAGAGTTCCGTGACTTCACAAATAATATCCTCAGGGTTCCTGCTTCTCACAGGACCTCTTGCATATGGTATTATGCAATAAGAACAGAACTGGCTGCAGCCCTCCTGTATTTTCAGATACGCTCTGGTTCTCTCTTTATAGGTACTTACCTTCAGCTCCTCATAGCTTCTTGTGAGCATTATATTATCCACTGCGTTAATCTTGTACTCACCTGCTTCAATTCTTCTAATATAATCAAGGATATCTTTTCTGTCCTTTGTACCGATAACAAGATTTACTCCGGGAATTTTAAGTACTTCCTCCGAGGAGGTCTGTGCATAGCAGCCCATCACTGCTACTATAGAATCAGGATTGTTCTTTTTTGCCTTCCTGATAGCCTGTCTGGATTTTCTATCACTCAGGTTTGTTACTGTGCAGGTGTTAATTATATAAACATCCGAACTCTGGTCAAAAGGTACTACCTCGTAGCCATTTTGCTCAAAAAGTGAGGATACAGCCTCAGATTCATATTGATTAACCTTACAACCGAGGGTATAAAAGCTCACGGTTTTTTTCTCTCCGAAGAACTCAGAAGCATCAGTATTTTGATCTATTTTAACATTGGTATTTATCTTCATTCCGACCTATTTCCTCTCATTGCTATATAAGCGTGCATGGCTATTTTACCACAATTTCAAGAGTTTTAACAGCGAGAAGATTACTATAACATCGGTTAGACATCATAGGCATAAATTAGTATAAATTGCCGTAATAATGAACCGGCAAACTTAAAGCCCATCTTTTCAAGTCTTTGCTTTTTGATCCGAAGGTGGCGTGCTTGCAGGTCCTTAGCCCAATAACCTCCTCTGCTGAATTTCATTGTTCAATCCAAGGTACTGTCAAAAATGACATGGCAGTGTATATGCTTCACCCATTGTAAGGTGCCTAAATACATCTCGGTTTTACATGCTCCCTTTAGTTGGATAACCTCCTGTGATGCAATACTAATCGCTTTAAACATATCCAATTTCAATTCGTTATCGTCCTCGGTCAAATCAAAGATAGTCGGGACGTGCCGCTTGGAAATAACGATAATATGAATCTCGGCAAAGGGCTGTGTTGAATAAAAGGCAAGTGTACTATCAGACTCATAGACAATTTTAAGCTTATCTCTTTCATTAGATAGATTTTCCAGTAGATCACAAAAAACACATCCTGCTTCAGACATAATATACCCCCAATACTTCTCTAAAATTACCTAAAATCATACCACAAAAGTACAGATACAACAATGATTTCAAAATTTACAAGCCGCAACAGGTTATGCCAGCATTTAAATTACTGCACTTATCATGCTTACCTGCTTTGAGAATATTTACCTGCCCATTTGATTAATATATGTGGCTAAACCCCATGTTGTAAGGCTTAAACCACATAACAAGTGATATTATTGAATGAAAACAGCAATGAAAGTTTGTAGAATATGCACAACAACCCTCAAACGCCTAGAAACATGCAGTATACAAGGCTTTGCCGTTTCTTAGTATACAAACATCTCGATTGACTAAAATATAAAAAGACGATAATATAAAAGTATAAAATTAGCAAATATGATTTTTACCTTTTTAAGGAGGATGGATAAAATGAAAGCATTTGATATTTCTTTAAAATCAATCAATGATGTAAAGGATTTCGTAAATATCGTTAACAAGTATGATTTTGATGTTGATTTGTCATCAGGTCGTTATATCGTTGATGCAAAGTCAATTATGGGCATATTCAGTCTTGATCTCAGCAAGCCCATCAGAGTTGAAATTCAAGCTGATGATTGCGGAAAATTCTGCGACGAAATCAAACGTTTTATAGTTTAATTTAAGCAGAGACTGTTACTTATTGAACCATAGTGCCAATGGACATTTGTCACAGCACTAATATAAAGGAGCTTATCAACTTTAATCTTAAGTTTGATAAGCTCCTTTTATCATTATATTTTTTTGGCTCAAGTAAGTGCTAACATATGAAGTCAGCTCTTTTTCTTCCTTTTTCCCCTACCGTTGATTTTGTCATAAACCTTTTTATCAATAACTTTGCCCTTTTTAGTGCCCTTTCTCTCACCTTGCTTTTTCCCTGCTTTAGCTTCAGTTCCATTTGTCTTATCTCTACCGGCTGCGGATTTTCCTCTTGCTCCCTGACTTGAAGAAGGCTTCCGCACTTTTGCCTTAGCCGGCTTAGAAAATATTACGGCGTCCTCTGCTTCCTCATTAAAGTTATCTAATTCATCCTCATCCTCTTCATCAGTCAGAACAAATTCAATTTTTCTGGCTGAAATATCAGCCTTTGCTAGTATTACATTAACAGTATCACCTATTCTGTAAACCTTGCGGGTGCGTTCGCCAACAAGTGAAAATCTACGTTCATCATAGATGTAATAGTCATCCTCCATGCTGCTCATTCGCACAAGGCCCTCTATGGTGTTTTCCAACTCAATGAACATTCCAAAGGAGGTTACATTCGCGATTATTCCTTTAAATACCTCGCCCTCATGAGCCTTCATGTACTCAACCTTTTTCAGGTCTTCACTTTCCCTCTCGGCTTCATCTGCTGCTCTTTCACGTTCAGAGCACTGCTTTGCTATTTCAGGAAGTACACCCTCATAGTAGGCTATTTTCTGTTCTGTCATCTGACCCTTCAGATACATTTTCATCAGCCTGTGAATAATCAGATCAGGATATCTTCTTATAGGCGAAGTGAAATGGCAGTAATATTTTGCTGCCAGGCCAAAGTGTCCGACACTTTCACTGCTGTATTTTGCCTTCTGAAGTGATCTGAGCATTACGGTACTTATTATTCTTTCATGACGGGTACTCTTTACCTTTTCCAACAGATCCTGCAAGGCTCTGGGATGGATTTTGTTAATGCCCTTTATGCTGTAACCCAGGTTATACACAAACTCATTTAAGGCTGTTATTTTTTCCTCGTCAGGATCTTCATGAATTCGATATACAAAAGGAGTATTGGTCCAGAAGAAATGCTCTGCTACAGTCTCGTTACAGATAAGCATGAATTCCTCTATTATCTGGTTGGCAATTGTTATTTCATAGCGTTTGACATCAATGGGCTTACCTCTATCATCAAGGACCACCTTTGCTTCATCAAAATCAAAATCTATGGCGCCTCTTTGGAATCTCTTTTTTCTGAGCAGCTTTGCAAGTTCATGCATTATATGAAAATCCGGAACAACGTGCTTATATCGTTCAATAAGCTCCTCATTATTGTCCACCAGAATCTTGTAGACATTGGTATAGGTCATTCTCTCATCTATATTTATTACACTTTCAAAAACCTCATGATTATAAACTCTGCCATTCTTATCAATATCCATCATAACTGTAAAGCTTAATCTGTCAACCTTTGGATTAAGGCTGCAAATCCCGTTTGAGAGCTTGCGTGGCAGCATGGGAATTACTCTGTCAACTAGATATACACTGGTTCCCCTATTCAATGCCTCAATATCAAGAGGTGAATTTTCAGTAACGTAGTTTGTTACATCGGCTATGTGAACTCCCAGTCGGTAATTACCGTCGGGAAGTCTTTCAATAGACACAGCATCGTCCAGGTCCTTTGCATCCTCTCCGTCAATGGTAACCATTCTCAAGCCTCGCAAGTCTCTTCTTCCCTTTGCCATCTCTTCAGTGACAATATCGCTGACCTTGTCGGCCTGGGCAAGAACCTCCTCCGGAAATTCCTCTTCAAGGTTGTAGGATTTTATTATAGATAATATATCGGTACCGGGTTGGTTAGCATCGCCAATTATTTCTATGACTCTGCCTTCAGCATTTCTTCGAGCTTCGGGGTATTTTAAGATTTCAACTACAACCTTCTGCCCCTTTTTGGCTCCATTAAATTCACCCTTTGAAACAAAAATATCTCCGGATATTCTTTTATTATCAGGAATGACAAATCCAAAGCTCAGACTCTTTTCAAAGGTGCCCACAAGAGTAGTATTTGCACGCTTGACAATCTTAACAATCTCACCTTCCATCCTTCTGTCTGAGGAGCTTTTCTTGTTGACTCTTGCAATAGCCTTGTCACCATGCATTGCTCCATTAAGACCGTCAGCAGGAATAAATACATCCTCCAGCATCTCGTCATCAGGAATAAGGAAGGCATATCCTCGCTCATGACCTTGAATACGCCCTGTAACAAGATTTAGCCTTGATGGAACGCCATACCTTTTTGCATGAGTTTTAAATATTTTTCCTTCCTCTTCAAGCTCATCAATCACCTGAGTAAATAGCTCCATATCACTTGCCGGCACATCCAGCACCATTGCAAGTTCCTTCAACAGAAGAGGTTTATATGCGGTCTCCCTCATAAAAGCAACAATTCGCTGTTTTCGTTCTGCAATATCTATCATAATATTTTCTACCTTTCTTCTGTTCACGTAGGGCACAGCCTTTAAGGGCCATGGTTATTATTTCTTTTATTAGCTTTGATTGCTATTTAATATTTATACTATTATATTATTTCTGCTAATTCAATCAAAAATTCATTCTTTTTATTTACTTCCACCCCAAACATGATGCTACCTACATGACCTAGAGCATAATTAAGGGCCTATTCTTTCCTCCATGTAAACCTTGTTGAAGTAATCATTCCAAATCTCAGCATATCTGCCTACCGACCACTCCGCCATTACAATTGACTCACCTTTTTCCAGCTTTATTTTAAATAATTGTTTATTAATTATGCTTTTATTTTGGATAGTGTAGACACTAAGACTACTTTTATCAATCAGTACTATTATTTCCTTGTTTGGAGACATAAAGGCATCAGTAGTCCATGGCAGCTTTGCCTTAATGGTGTTCCAGGGAATTGCCATTTCATCGTAATGGATCAAACCGGCAGGTACCATTTGATTGAGATCGAAATCCACAAACCTCTCGGTCTCCGGCTCCATGTAAAACAATCTGCTTCTTAAAACCCAATGTCCGTTTCGCCTTACTAGAGTATAGTTTTTATTGTCCACTCTATTATCCAACTTATTTTTATTTTCAGGTTTGAGTGTGGCTATATAGTCCATGGTTGCCTGTTCCAGAGACTTTTCATACTGAACCCTTGGGATCTGTGAAAAAGCCACTTCGCTTTCAGCGTTCAGACTTTCCACAGGATAAACCCGTAGCTTACCATCTGTATCGGTACCTATATAGTCATTACCAACAAAATTAATTTTGGTGGTTGAATCTATTTTCAATATATTACTTGTTATCAAAAGCTCCATACCCTTAAGATTAGTGACAGAACTATCCTCAATTGGTTCGGCATATATGGCGTTTATATTATTCTCATTGAATGCTCCAACGCACCAAAAGCCCTTTGCCCTGGGTACTAACAGATTTTCACCTTGTCCGGCTGTAATAAGCTCACGGTTTTTAGAGTATAACCACAAAGTCCTATATGAGTTATCAGAGGTTCGTATTCCAAGGAGTACCCCTGATCTCAATAACGGATCCTCCTCATAATGACCTTTATGAATATTTAGCCCAACATTTTTAAGACTTTTTTCTTTCAGGTCGGAAGCTACTTCAGCAGAAGTTCTGCTCAATTCCAGAAAGCCATTATCAATGTACACATATGCCTTCAGATCATCAGTGACAATAACATCATAAAACAGCTGGTTTTCAGAAGTGATATTTACTACTGCAACCTCCTCCTTACCAAGACCAAGCTTACTGGCATCAGTACGGTATTTTGTCTGTATAAAGGAATCAGCTTTCGTTTTAACAATCCTGTATTCCGGATTTAAACATGTATCTATCCCAATGGCACCAAGTTCACTATCGAACACAGCCCATTTATCTAGATAATTTATTTTTACATTTTCCAAATTGATTTGTGGGGATTTATTTTCAGGAGCTGCTGAAATAAATTTATTTATACTCCAGGTTCCCTGAACAACCGTGCTGTCGTAGACAGGGGGCTTGATTGAAGCTTCAATATCATAGTCAATGCTTGTACACCCCGTCGATAAGAGACATATACATATACTCAATGATATAATAGTAACTATTGATCTAAATGCCAGTTTCATATTTCCTCACTTAATTCTATTATAAGTCTAAAAATTCACTTGTTCACAGTTTGCAGGAATTTTAACGGTAACTTGGGTTCCTTCACCAACCTTGCTTTTAATTATAAGTTCTCCGCCATGAAGCCTGACAATTTCATCGCAAATTGATAGGCCCAGCCCGGTCTGAGACTTACTGTTTTTTCCCTTGTAGAATTTCTCCTTTACCAACGGAAGCTCCTCGCTGTTTATTCCACAGCCGGTATCCTCAACCACAAATATAATATTTTCGTCTTCATAAAATACTCTTAGGTGGATACTCCCTCCGGAGGGAGTAAACTTAAAGGAATTGCCAAGAAGATTGATAAGCACCTGCTGAAGCCTGTTTCTATCAATTAAAGCCTCGGGCAGCTCGGCACATTCGGTGACAAACATCAAATTCTCATCTTTTGCCCTGGTACTCATATGTTTTGCTACGTAATCAATCAGCTCCGAAATATCGGTTTTCTCCTTGTTGAGTTTTACCTTTCCCGAAACAAAGCTTGAAAAGTCCAGCAAGTCCTCCACCATGCTCGTAAGACGATCACTCTCTTTAACTATAATATTTAGCCCATCCGTCATTATCTCTCTGTCACTATACTCATCATCAATAATTGTAGTCGCCCACCCCTTTATAGAGGTAAGAGGTGTTCTTAATTCATGTGACACCATGGATATAAAGTCATTTTTAATCTGTTCCCTATTCTGAATCTCTGTTACCATATAATTTAAGGTATCTGATAATACCCCTATTTCATCGTTCCTATCCTTCCTGATCCTTATATCCAGATTTCCTTTTGCCATACTGCGGGCAGCTGCCGTTATGTCTTTAATTGGGCGTACAATACTATGAGCAATAATCAAACTTATAATTACAGCTACAAGAATTACAGAAATACCTATTAATATAAAAATGCCGGAAATATTGAAAACTGTTTTATCTACGTATGAAAGGGAGGTTATGAATCTTAGAACGCCTGTCAGCTCGGAATCAGTTGTCAATGGGTAGGAAACAGCCATTACATGCTCTCTTTTTCCGTTGCTATGAACATACCCCGTCCAAACGCCTTTTTTCCCCTGAAGGGCAGCTTTGAAATCACCGGTCTCCAGCTTCTGTCTGTTATCCGCACCTTCAGAATCCAACACTATTACTCCGTCCTTCTGAATAATCTGAACCTGTGCATTTGTCTGCTTCCAGAAAACCTCAGCATTGTCTATAATATTAACTTCCAATGATACATTTGAATAATATTGTGAATAAAAATCAGCTGCTGTTCGTATTTGATTTGTCAATATACTTTCAATATTGCCATAGAAATAGAAGCGGGTAAAGTAGACGAGAAGAGCCTCAAAGGCGATAACACTAACCAGAATGATTATGACAAAATTTGCAGCAAGTCTTCTTCCTATGCTTTTTCTAGCCGGTTTTTTCTTTTTTAACCCGGTCATTGCATCATTCCTTTCTCCACCTGTAGCCCGTCCCCCATACAGTTTCAATATACATACAGGCAGCAGTCTTATCTTCAATTTTACTTCTCAATCTTCTGATGTTAACATCAACAACCTTTGTATCCCCCATAAAATCATAGCCCCAGATTTTGTCCAGCAGCTCATCTCGGGTGAATGCTTTATTCTGATTTTCTATAAAAAGCTTTAAAAGAAGAAATTCCTTCGGGGTAAGCATTATCTCAGCATCATTCTTAAAAACTCTTTGTGAATATATATCAAGCC
>JAEZIV010000185.1 GCA_023436515.1 Bacillota bacterium | reverse complement strand
CTCTTGCGTGGTTAACATATTGTAGAAACTCCATAGAATCAAAACTATTAGAGACGAGGGACCAAGTAGTTGGAGCAGATGACCATCGTGCAATTGAAGAACCCTCGGAATACCAATGTGATAAAGTACCCAAATTTGCAGCATAAACAGTTGTCCCTACAATCAAACTTACTACAAAAAAATTGAAGCTACAAAACTTTTTCTATGTTTCATACAAACCCCCATAAATTAATATTTTTGTTAATATTTGTAGTTATAGTATCATAATTGTTTTTACTTGCCAATCATGTTGGAAAAATTTCGTAACAACAGTAAACTTGATAATTGAAATTATTAGTAAAACTGATATATAAAATAAAAGATAAGCTCTGCAAATAAACTTTAAGATC
The DNA here is from genome assembly GCA_023436515.1 of Bacillota bacterium. Taxonomy (GTDB): domain Bacteria; phylum Bacillota; class Clostridia; order Acetivibrionales; family DSM-1351; genus Ruminiclostridium. The sequence continues at coordinate 4,973 of JAEZIV010000185.1, read as the reverse complement.
ATTTGGTATAACCTAAATCTATTATTTGAGTAGATTAACAAGAGGTAAATAGACTTGGCTAAATACTATATTGCAAATAAATTATTGATGAAAAATAAAAAAGCTCACGAAGAAAGCCATGATAAAGTGTATCGAAGGATACGGGATGATTTAGAGTAATAATAATTGATTGTTTGATAGGTAAATAGGGTACTATATGGTCAATGATGCCAATAAATTGCATTGAACATCGATACATTTCATGATGCTGTTATAGTAGAACCGGATGTACACCCACTCAATCAAAGTGACCGAGGATACCAATATGACAATCGGATTTTTCAGAAGAAACAGAAAGCTACAGAAATTAACTTAGAGTATGTCATATGTCGCAAAGCTTATTCTCATTGGCAAAATGGAGAGTTTTGGGTTTAATTGCTACACCACTACTCACCGCTCCTTAAAGCATTTTCTATAGCCTTGAGAATAACCTTACTGCTGTTGGTAGCCCCTGAAATTGCTTCCACCTGCAGAGACTGTGCTTCAACTACCTTGTCCGGGATAGCTTCAGCCTTGCCGCCACGACCGTTCTTATGCTTAATCAGGTCTATTTTAACAATGCTATGGTCCTTAACCTGGACCTTAACCTCGGCTGCTATCCAAAGCACCTCAGCACTTCCTATGTAAATTCCGTCAGGTATTCGTCCCAGGTCTACATTTTCAATTCTGATCTCTTTTACCTGCTGCTGATACTTTCTTAAGTCAAGAAAGGACCGAATACCCTTATAGCCAGCGTAGCTGCAGACTATTCCGGCTATCAGTACAATAATTATTACAATATGCTTCTTTTTCATTTTAACTCCTAAGGTCTTTTATTTTGTTATAGGCTGCATTTCACCGTGTCCAAATAAAGCTCTCTTAAGTGATTATTTTTAAGACATAGTCTCTGGCCTTTTTCATCCCCTCAATTGCTACCGATGGATTTCCTTCCTCATAGGGTATGTTGCACTCAAGGGTAAAAGCATGAATATCATCGAGGTTCAAGGCCTTAAGCATCCCGGCAAGGTCCAGCACTCCCTCTCCCGGAAAAAGGTGCCTCTTCATATCCCGATAATCGCTGAAATGTACTCCTTTAACATATTCCCTGCTTGACTCTGCAACAGCTACTATATCTAAGCTGCATTGTGCGTAATGAGTGGTATCCATATTTATGTACAGGCCGTTTTCCTTGACGAATTTCAGCATTTCGGCAGGATGAATCAAGGAGGTTTGATATCCCTGAAAATTCTGTATGTTTTCTATGCAAATTATGAAATCCTTACTAAGTACCTTGTAGTGCTCTCCGGCTGTTTTACTGTATCTGTCCCACCAGGCCTTATCCTCGGTTTTTTTGTGAGGGGCATGGAACACGATACAGGGTATGTCTTCAGCCCCAAACTCCAGATATTCAAAAATATCACGGCTTATGGGCGAATCGGTATCCTTAAAAACAACTCCTCCCATATCATGCAAGGAATTAATTCTCAGACCGCTGTCTCTTACGAGCTTAAGAACCTCCTTTGGCCTTATGTTTCTAAGATGCTGTGTAACCTCCCAGTTATCACCGCCGGTCCAATAGGTATCCAGCTCAATGCTGTCAAAACCAGCTTTTTTTATGAGCTCCAGTGCCTCAGTAAAGGGAATGTTGTAAAAGGTTGCGGTAGCTATAGATATTTTCATATAATACCTGTCCTTACTTAATCTTGTATACGCCGGACATTTATTGCCTGCGGCCTTTTGGTCCAAGGGATTTTTTTAATTGTAATATACTGGTTATATCATGTCAACTGCCTGCTCTTTTTCAAGGCCCAGCTGGCTGATTACCATAGAGTAATAATGGCCCCTTTTCTCCATAAGCTCATCATGAGTGCCTCCTTCAAGTATTCCACCGTTACCGATAACAAGAATTTTATCGGCATCTCGAATAGTTGACAGTCTGTGAGCTATAAGGAAGCTGGTATGGTTCTTCATAAGCTTTAAAAGGGCTTGCTGTATTTCCTTCTCGGTTTTAGTATCCACACTGCTGGTAGCCTCATCAAGAATTAATATTGGCGCCTGACACAAGACTGCCCTGGAAATAGCTATAAGCTGCCGCTGACCCTGGCTAAGGTTGTCGGAGCTGCCTGACACCTGAGTATCGTAGCCCTTTGGCAGCCTCGAAATAAAGCTGTCTGCATGAGCCATTATTGCCGCAGCCTTTACCTCTGTGTCTGTAGCCTCAGGACGCGAATATCTTATATTATCGGCTATACTGCCGGTAAATAGGCAGGTATCCTGCAATACCACCGAAAAACAGTTTCTGAGCTGCTTTCTCGATATGTCGGTAATGTCGATATCATCTATAAAAATCTGTCCTTCCTCTATTTCATAAAATCGGGTAAGAAGATTCACAATGGTTGTTTTCCCGGCACCTGTTTCCCCTACCAAAGCCACAACCTCTCCTGGGTGAACCTCGAAGCTGACCTTACTCAGCACAGACCTTCCTTTTGTATAGGAAAAGGATACCTCCCTGAATTCCACCTTCCCCATAACATTTTTAAGGTCTTTGAGGTTTTGCTTATCCGATACTTCCTCCTTTTCATCCAATATTTCAAATACTCTTTCAGCACCGGCTAAAGCAGACTGAATAGTATTAAACATTCCCGCTAAATTATTCAGAGGCATTCCAAACTGTCTTGAGTATGTAAGGAAGCTCACCACCACACCTACAGATATAAACTCCCTGACTGCCATAAAGCCTCCAACACTGGCAATAAGGGTATAGCTCAGGTTATTGATTACATTCATAAAGGGCATTAGGAAGCCTGCCCAGATCTGAGCTTTTGTAGAATACTCACAAAGGTTCAGGTTTACAGCCCTAAAATCCTCCAAAACCTTTTCCTGCCTGTTAAAGGCCTTCACCAGCTTAAAGCCCACTATGCTTTCCTCAATAACACCGTTCAATGTGCCCAGAGTTTTCTGCTGACTGGAGAAATACCTCCTGCTTCGTGAGGCTATGGTCTTTGTCAGTATAAACACCAACGGAATTGTTATAAGAGCTACCAAAGTCAGGGGCGGACTTAGGATAAGCATCATAAAAAGGGAGCCCATTATTGAGAAAGTGCTGGATATGAGCTGAGTTGTGGTCTGTCCAACGGTACTGCTTATGTTGTCAACATCATTTGTGATCCTGCTCATGGTATCGCCGTGTGCCCTTGTATCATAAAAGTTCAGAGGTATTCTCTGGAGCTTTGAAAAAAACTCGGTCCTTATGTACCTTACAAGGCTTTGGGTAACCCTTGCCATAAGTATTCCGTTTAGAGTGTCTATGACCCAACTGGTAATATAGCAGCATATGAGACCCAAAATAATTGTTTTCAGTAGCTTTTCATTTACAGTATTTGAATTTATATCAAAGGTATTGATGGCCGCTCCAAGCAAATAAGGTGTAATTAGTGCTGCTGAAGCCGATATAATGGTTAGGAAAGCAGCCAATATCAGTGATTTTCTCCACTTTCCGAACATTTTTATCAGCCTTAGCAAGGTAGCCCTGGTATTTTTAGGCTTAGCACCGGGCTTAAATCTTTGCAGAGCTCCTCCCCCACCCCATCTACCTAAATTAGGCATGTTGTTCAGTTGCTTTGATGAATTTCTGTCTGACATGGAACTATAGCACCTCCTATCTGGGAATCATATATCTCTCTATAGGTGCTGCAGTTTTCAAGGAGGTCTGCATGCTTTCCAAATCCCACATTTACGCCATTATCCAGCACCAGAATCCTATCTGCTGTCATAGCAGTGCCCACTCTTTGAGTTATCATAATTATGATGCTTCTGTTATCAAGGCTCCTGAGGACTTTTCTGACCTTAGCTTCGGTTATTGCATCAAGGGCACTTGTACAGTCATCCAGAATAATTATGGGTGCTTCTTTTGCGAGAGCCCTTGCTATAGACAGCCTCTGCTTCTGTCCACCGGAAAGGTTGACACCATTTTGTCCAAGAATACTATCATACCTCTTCTCCATTTTCTCTATAAAGCCGTGAGCCTGAGCATTTACTGCTGCCTCAATAAGCTGAGCTTCCTCGGCAGCTGCTTTTCCGTAAGAAAGGTTTTCACCCACAGTACCGGTAAAAAGTATGCTTTTCTGTGGTGCAAGGGCAATATTATCTCTGAGCTCACTGGTTTTTATATCCTTAATATTTATGCCGCCGATACTGATTGCTCCCTCATTTACATCATAAAAGCGCACACACAGCCAGGACAGTGTTGATTTTCCCGAACCTGTAGGACCTATAACTGCCAAAGTTTCACCCTTATCAATTTTAAAGGAAAGATTTTTTAAAACCGGCTGTCCGCTGCCTCCCGGATATGCAAAGCATACATCCCTGAACTCCAGCGCTCCGGCTTCAAACTCCTTGGAACCTCCGTTGCTTGTAAAATCCTCTTCACCTGCCAATACCTCTTCAATTCTCTCGCTGGAGGCCTTTGTACGGATGAAGGTATTAAATATGTTAGTAATCATTATCATAGAAAACAATATCTGGCTCATGTAGTTGATGAAGGCTGCCACCTTACCCACCTCAAGCTGCCCACTCCCGAAAAGAATACTTCCCATGTAGAGGATAGCAGCTATTCCTGTGCTTATTGTTAAGGACATGACCGGTGAAAAATATGCGATTACTATCTGAGATGCTACACTTTTTTCATATAAGTCGGAATTTGCGGAAGCAAACCTCTTCTCCTCGCCCTCGTATCTACCAAAGGCCTTAACAAGCCTGACTCCCAGAAGATATTCCTGAACCACGATATTTATTTTATCAATTGCCTTCTGCACCCTCGCAAATCGCTTATAGCTAAGCTTCATGCTTATGACAATTAAAACTGCCACTATTGCTATTGCACAAAGCAATACAATACTCAAGGAGGGGCTTAAGAATATTGCCAGTGTAATACTGCCGATACACGTAAGGGGGGC